>NZ_JAVREH010000013.1:0-99417 GCF_031845305.1 Jatrophihabitans lederbergiae
CGATACAACTCGACAGCGTCGCGGCGAAACTCCTCGGAGTAGTTCTTCCTCGCCATGAGTGGATCATCTCGCTTCCACCCCACCGAAGCAGGGATTGAGCGTGTCCACTACTCGGGGTCAGGTCCCGACCTTCACCACGATGAGCGCCCGACCCCGGCACAATGGTTCGGTGACGCATTCAATGATCGAACGTGAACTCAAGTTCGATGTCGAGCCCGATTTCGTGGTCCCCGACATCACTGCACTGTTGCCCGAGGGTGGGTGCGTCGAGACCGCCACCGAGCACCTGCGTAGCGACTACTTCGACACCGCCGATCGCGCCCTGCTCAAAGCACACATGACCCTGCGCCGGCGTACCGGCAGCACCGACACCGGCTGGCAGCTGAAGATCCCGCACCCACCATTTCGCGAGGAGATCCGTACCGGGCTCACTGCTGATGACGATGTGCCGGCCGAGCTGCACCAGCTGCTGGTGGGGGTGGTCCGCGGGCAGGCCCTGACCCAGATCGCGAGCGTGCGCACGCAACGCTCCGTCACCCGGCTACTGGACGCCGCCGGCCGCCGGGTGGCTGAGATCGATGACGACACCGTGCACGCCTCCTCCGCCGGTGAAGCCGCCACTGCGACCAGCTGGCGCGAGGTCGAGGTCGAACTGGTTGAGGATGACATCGAGCTGCTGTATGCCGTCAGCAAGCGGCTACGTCGGGCCGGGGCCCAGGCCTCGGTCAGCACCTCCAAGCTGGCCCGCGCCCTGCCCGACACTCCCGCCACGCCCACTGGGACGATGCCCGACACCACGATGCCCACCGGGACGTCCAAGGCCAAGAAGTCCACGAAGAAGGACCCCCAGCTGCGTTCGGGGGACGTGGTCGCCGCCTACATCGCCGAACAGCAGCAGGCGATCCTGGCCGGTGATCTCGGGCTGCGCCGCCTGGATGACAGCGTCATTCACAAGACCCGGGTAGCGACCCGCCGACTGCGGAGCACGCTGCGGATCTACGGCAGCCTGCTGGACGCCGACCGCGCCGCATCTCTGGATGGTGAGCTGCGCTGGTATGCCGCCCTACTCGGCGAGGTCCGGGACCGCCAGGTCTTGCGCAAGCGCCTGGACGCCATGCTCGACGACCTCGATGACACGCTGCAGCTCGGCCCCGTCCGGGCCCGGGTGCACACCGAACTCGACCATGAGCAGGCCGAACACTGGCAGAGCCTGCAGCACGACATCACCGGCCCGCGATACCTCGCCCTGCTGGCCGACATCGACGCCTGGGTCACCCGACCCCCGTGCACCGCCGCGGCCGGCAAACCGGCCCAGGCGATGGCCAAGCTCCTCGCTCAGGCCGAGAAGAAAGTGACGCGGCGCCTGGAACACGCCAACGCCACCGGCGACATCCATCTTCTCCACGACGCCCGTAAAGCTGCGAAACGCGCCCGCTACGCCGCCGAAGCGGCGCAACCGGTCATCGGTGCCCAGGCCGCCGCCGTCCACGCCGACCGTTACCAACGTCTGCAGGACCTGCTCGGTGAACACCAGGACAGCCTCGTCAGCGCCGAGCTACTGCGTCGTCTCGGGACGAAAGCCGGCAGCATCCAGGGTGAGAACGGATTCGCTTTCGGCATCTTGTACGAACGCGAGCAACAGGCCGCTCGCACCGCGCGAACCGAAGCGCGGCGTGCCGCCCGCACGTACCGCTGACGCCGGACGCGCCCGGCCGCTCAGGTGAGAAAGCCGCTGTCCTCAGCCGGGCTGGCTGAGGACAGCGGTCAAGCAGGCACCCACGGTGCTTCAGCGTCGGGAGCGTGATCGACGCCAGGGTAGGTGGTGTGTCGTCAGTCTCCGAGTTCGCCGGCTGGCTTGTCCCAGCCGGGCACCTGGTACGGACCGAGGATCGACTTGTCACCGGGATACGGCTTGGCCCAGCCTGTGGAGGCGTACCAGTCGAGGCGGTGAGCTGGGCAAACGGTCTTGACAACGTTGTCTAGGCGCCTAACATAGTGCCGATGACAACCTTGTCAAACGGCGCGGCGGCGAGCGAGCCGGCGCCCGAGCGATCCCGGCAGTGGCCGACCATGGTCGATGTCGCGCGTGCTTCAGGGGCGTCGCTCAAGACGGTCTCCCGGGTGGTGAACGGCGAGCCGGGCGTCCGTCCGGTCACTGCCGAACGGGTCCAGCGGGCCATCGCCGAGCTGGGTTTCCAGCGCAACGACGGTGCCAGCATGCTGCGTCGCGGCTCCAGCACGGCCAGCATCGGAATGGTTCTGGAGGACTTCTCCGGACCGTTCTACGCAATGCTCGCCGGAGCCGTCGAGCGGGTGGCCCGCGATCGCGGCTACCTGATGCTCACCGGCGCTGCGGAGAACGACCCGGAGCGTGCGGCCCGACTGGTTGCCGCGTTCACCGCGCGGCGGGTCGACGGCCTGATCGTGGCGGCGAGCCGCGCTGACCACAGCGACCTCGACGACTGCATCCCGGCCGGCACCCGCGCGGTGTTCGTCGACCGCCCCAGCCGGCGCGGTGACGCCGACTCGGTCTCGAGCGACAACGAGGGCGGTACGCGGGCCGCGGTGCGCCATCTGGTTGACCTCGGCCACACCTCGCTCGGCTTCCTCGGTGCGGACGAGCACAGCTGGACCATCCGGCGGCGGTTGGACGGTTACCGCTCCGCCGTCCGTGCCGATCCGGCGATCGACCCGCAGTCGGTGGAGCGGATCGCGATGGGACCGCACGACGACGACACGATCGCCGCCGCGTGGTCAAGCTGGACGTCGGGCGACAACCCGGTCACCGCCCTGGTCACCGCCAACAACCGCGCCACCCTCGCGCTCGTGCGATTCCTGCGCAGCCACCCCGAGATCCGGGTGGGTTACGTCGGCTTCGACGACTTCGAGGCCGCCGAGCTGATCCAGCCGGCGGTCACGGTCATCGCTCAGGACGCCGACGAGATCGGGCGGCGCGCGGCGGAGCTGCTGTTCGACCGCATCGCCGGTACCGCCGCGGCGGCCCAGCACGTCGTCATCCCTACCCGCCTTATTCAGCGCGACTCCGGTCGACGCTGAACCGCTCACGCCACCATCGTCGCGTTCCTACCGAGGAGTTCTCCGTGTCCCGTTCCGTATCCACCGGCCGGCTCTCAGTCGCCGCCGTCACCCTGGCCGCGCTCGCACTCACCGCCTGCGGCGGCAGTAAAGGCAGCGATGCCAAGACCTCACCCGGCTCGAGCTCGTCCGGTTCCGCCATTCCGGACACCTCGAGCATCGTGCGAGCGGTCAGCAAGGATGCGACGCTGGCCGCGGCGGTTCCGCCCGCACTGAGCGGCAAGGGCACCCTGACCGTCGGGTCCAACGTCCAGTCACCGCCGAACAACTTCTACGGCCCGGACGGCAAGACAGCCGTCGGCTTCGAGGTCGACCTCATCACGGCCGTCGCCGCGAAGCTGGGAATGAAGGTTCATTACCAGGACATGAGCTTCGACTCGCTGATCACCAGCCTGGCCAGCGGGCGCATCGACACCACCATCGCCGGCATGAACGACACCAAGGAGCGCGAGCGGAAGATCGACTTCATCGACTACTTCAACTCCGGCATCACGATCATGATCGGAAAGGGCAACCCGAAGAACATCGGCAGCTCGATGGACCTCTGTGGCAAGAAGATCGCGGTCGTCAGCGGCACCACCCAAGAGGACTTTGCCAAGCAGCAGTCGAGCAAATGCCAGTCCGGTGGTAAGTCGGCGCTGCAGGTCACCGCCACCGACAGCGATTCACAGAACCAGACGCAGCTGCGGACCGGCCGGGTCGACGCGATCCTCAACGACCTGCCCACCGCCGTCTACATCTCGCGCATCGCGGGTGGCGGCAAGTATTTCCAGGTCGTGCAGCAGGCACCGATCAACGGCGCGCCGTACGGCATCGGGGTCGCCAAGACCAACAAGGCGCTGTCCACCGCGATGCAGAAGGCGCTGCAGGAACTGATCAACGATGGCACGTACGGCAAGATCCTCTCGGCGTGGCAGGTCACGTCCGGAGCGCTGACCAAGGCCACGGTCAATGGTGGCTGAGACGGGCCTGCAGCCTGATCGTCGGCTGCTGCCCAAGGTCGGACTGCGGCACTGGGGCCGTTACGTCTCGGCAGTGATCGTGCTGGCGGTGCTGCTCGCACTCGGCTATGCGGTTTCCCAGGGCGCGATCGAGTGGCATCTGGTGCCGGATCAGCTGACCCAGTCGGTGATGCTGGAAGGCGTCCGGAACACCATCGAACTCGCGGTGGTCGCCCAGGCCGGCGCGGTCGTCATCGGGGTGGTGGTCGCGTTGATGCGGCTGTCGCGTAACCCACTGCTGCGGCTGGTCGCCTTCGGCTACACCTGGCTGTTCCGCGGCCTGCCGGTGCTGCTGCAGATCATTCTCTGGTACAACATCGCGCTGATCTTTCCCCGGATCGTCGTGCCGGTTCCGTTCACATCGCTGCATCTGATCAACGAGTCGTCCAACACGTTGGTCACCGCGTTCCTGGCCGCGCTGCTCGGGCTCGGTCTGAACGAGAGCGCGTACATGGCCGAGATCGTCCGGGCGGGGCTGAGCAGCGTCGATCCCGGGCAGCGCGAGGCGGCCGAGTCGATCGGGATGACGCCCGGCAAGATCCTTCGCCGGGTGGTGCTTCCACAGGCGATGCGGGTCATCGTGCCACCGACCGGCAACGACTTCATCAATATGATCAAGGGCACCTCGCTGGCCTCGGTGATCGGCTTCGTCGAGATCACCAAGGCAGCGCAGAACCTCTCCTCGCACAGCCTGGCAGTCGTGGAGGACCTGCTTGCCGGTGCCGTCTGGTACATGGTCATCGTCAGCGTTGCCAATGTCGGTCAGTACTTTCTCGAACGGTACTACAGCGCCTCGTTACGTGATCCGGGCCGGGGCCTGACCTTCCGCATCGGCCGCTCCCTGCGTACGCCACCACTGATGCGAGGTGCCGAATGACGACAGTGACCGACGACGTGGTGGTGCGGGCAATCGGTGTGCGCAAGAGATTCGGCACGCACGAGGTGCTTCGCGGCATCGACCTGACGGTGCGACGCGGCCAGGTGGTGGTGCTGCTCGGTGCGTCCGGAGCGGGCAAGAGCACCTTCCTGCGCTGCATGAACCGGCTCGAAGTGGTGGACGAAGGCGAGATTTGGGTCGGCGACCAGCCGATCGGTTTCCGACAGCGCGACGGCAAGCTCCACGCACTGCGCGAGTCCGCGCTCGCCGCGCAGCGGGCCGAGATCGGCATGGTGTTCCAACGCTTCAACCTGTTTCCGCACCGCACCGCACTGGAGAACGTGATCGAGGGGCCGATGCAGGTCCGCGGCGTGCCGGCCAAGCAGGCCCGGGCACAGGGCATCGAACTGCTGCAGCGAGTCGGCCTGGCCGACAAACTTGACCAGTACCCGGCCCGGCTCTCCGGCGGCCAGCAGCAGCGGGTCGCGATAGCACGGGCGTTGGCCATGAAACCAAAGGTGATCCTGTTCGACGAGCCGACCAGCGCGCTCGATCCCGAACTGGTGGGCGAGGTGCTGCAGGTGATGACCGAGCTGGCCCACGAGGGCATGACCATGGTGGTGGTGACGCACGAGATATCCTTCGCGCGTGAGGCCGCCGACGAAGTGGTGTTCATGGACGGCGGCCAGATCGTCGAGGCGGGCCCACCGGAGCAGGTGATCGGTAACCCGCGGCACGCGCGGACCCGGCAGTTTCTGGCTCGGGTGCTCACGTGACCATGGTCGAGGACGCGGTGCACACCCGGTACCTCGCTCAGTTCGCCGAGCCGGTCGGCTACCTCGACCACGCCCGGATCGGTCCGCCGTCACGCGCCGTCGCCACCGCCATCGCCACCGCGGTGCAAGCCACCGTGACGGCCGGCCCGGCCACCGTCGATCAGCTGATGACCGCCAAACAGGATGTCATCCACTCAGTCGCCGGACTCAGCGGATTCCCGGCGGACGGCATCACGCTGGTCCCGAACACCTCCACCGGCCTGTTCCAGGTGGCCTTCGCGCTGTCCGGAGAGGTTGCCTACGGCGGCACCGAGTTCCCGGCGAACCGCTACCCCTGGGTCCGGGCCGCCGAAGCGGGGCTGCTCGCAGTTCGGGACATCGCCTCCCCGGACGGCCGGACCACACCGGACGCGGTCGCGGCGGCAATGAGCACACGGACCACGGCGGTCGCGGTGAGCGCCGTGGACTTCGCGACCGGTTACCGCGCTGACCTGCCCGGTCTGCGCGAGGCGATCGGCGATCGGCTGCTCGTGGTGGACGGCATCCAGGGGTTCGGCGCCGCGGAGTTTCCCTGGACCGTTGCCGATGTACTCGTCGTCGGCGGGCAGAAGTGGCTGCGAGCCGGCTGGAGCACCGGCTTTCTGGCGCTGTCCGAACGAGCCCTGGACCGCCTGCACCCGCTGCTGTCCGGGTGGACCGGCGTCGAGCGTCCGACGGCGTACGACAGCATCATCCAAGCCCGCGCCGCCGGAGCGGAGCAATACTCGATCACCAACCTGAGCCCCGCGGCGGACGCCGGCTTCGCTGCCGCGTTGCGGCTGGTGGAGTCCGTCGGCCCGGCCTGGATCGAGCAGCGGATCGCCGACCGGGTAGACGAGGTGCTGGCAGCCCTGGACCGGATCGGTGCGCTCGTGCGCTCCCCCAGATCCCGTACCGAACGCGCCGGCATCGTGAGCTTCCAACTGCCCGATCGGTCGTCCGCGCAGGTGCAACGCCGACTGACCGCCGCCGGAATCAGCGCCACGGCGCACAAGGGGTACGTCCGGGTGTCGGTGCACGCCAGCACCGGTCCCGAGTCGGTGCACGCACTGCTCGACGCGCTGGAATGACGGCAAAGCAGCGAGATCCGGCAGGCCTCAGACGGGCACCGCTGCCGCCTGCCCCCTGCCGGCGAGAGGCAGGACCGATGACGACCTGATCGAGCTGGCCAGCATCGCCGCATGAGCACCACCACCGATGCATGCGCTGGGTAGCCCACCGCTCCGACCATCGTCCCTTCGGGGCCGAGCGAGTTCGCCCGTCGCCCTGACCGCTGTGTCGTTTGGTCCGGACACCGCCGCCCTCGCAGTCCGTACGCCGGTAGCGTCAGGATGTTGCGCCTTTACGGGTGCGGACGTGTAGCCGTTCGCCTTGTGGGCCGAACAGGACGAGCAGTTCGACGGGTAGTGTCCCGGCACTGCCGAACCAGTGCGGGGTATGGGTGTCGAACTCGGCGACCTCGCCCGACTTCATGACAAAGTCCAGGGTGCCCAGTTTCAGCCGTAAGCGGCCGGCGAGCACGTACATCCACTCGTACCCCTCATGGCTCTGCAGCTCGGTTTCGGCCTCGCCGGGCGGTACGACCATCTTGTAGGCCCGCATCCCGCCCGGCTGCCGGGTGAGCGGAAAGAGCGTGCGGCCGTGGCGCTGTACCGGCTTGGCACGCACCCGCGGGTCCCCCGTCGCGGGTGCCCCGATCAGCTCGTCGAGGGGTACCCGGTGCGCTCGGGCCAGTGGCAACAACAGCTCCAGTGTTGGCCGGCGTCCGCCGGCCTCCAGCCGCGACAACGTGCTCACCGAGATACCGGTCGCCGCCGACAACTGAGCCAACGTCGCGCCCCGCTGCTGGCGCACAGCCCGCAACCGCGGCCCCACCGCGTCAAGCACGTCGTTGTCATCCATCACTCCATTGCTACTGCGGCAAACAGATTTGTCAAGCCTGCGACCGCCGGCGCACTGTTGAGCCATGGATCAGCTGGATGACAATCTCTACGACGTGGTCGTGATCGGCGGTGGCGCCGCGGGACTCAGCGGTGCGGTGGCGCTGGCCCGGTTCCGGCGATCGGTGCTGGTGCTGGACGCGGGTTCTCCACGTAATGCCCCGGCCGGTCACCTGCACAATTTCCTGACTCGCGACGGGACGCCCCCCACCGAGATCTATGCCCAGGGCCGGGCCGAGGTTGCCCGCTATGGCGCGCACGTCCAAGCCGGCCGGGTCACCGCCGTGCGACGACAGGACGAACGTTTCGCGATCGAGATCGGTGAGCGCACCGTCGGTGCTCGCCGGGTCCTGGTCGCAACCGGCCTGCGCGACGACCTACCCGACATCCCCGGCCTGGCCCAGCGGTGGGGAATCGATGTGTTGCACTGCCCGTACTGCCACGGCTGGGAGGTCCGCGACCAGCGCCTCGGCGTGCTGGCGACCGGTCCGATGGCGGTGCACCAGGCGCTGCTGTTCCGGCAACTCAGCGCGCACGTGACGGTCGTGCAACACACCGGTCTCGCTCTCAGCGATGAGCAGCGGGAGCAGCTCGACGCGCTCGACATTCCCGTTCTCGCCGGACCGGTCGTGCGGGTCGAGTTGGATTCCAATGGCTTGACCGGTGTGCGCCTGTCCGACGACAGCACGGTGCCGCTCGACGCGCTGGTCGTCGCGCCTACGTTCATGGCCCGAGCCGAAGCGTTGGCCCCGCTGGGGCTCGAGCCGGTCGAGGTCTTCATCGGTGATCACCTGCTGGGCACCCGAATCGAGGCCGACGCCAGCGGGGCGACCGCTGTGGCCGGAGTATGGGTCGCCGGCAACGTGACGGATATGCAGGCGCAGGTCGTCAGCTCCGCTGCAGCCGGACTGGCCGCCGGCGCGGCAATCAACGCCGACCTCCTTGCCGAAGACACTCGGACAGCGCTCGAAACGCACCGCTACCGACAGATCTACAGCGAGCAGGCGTGGGACGAGCGCTATCGGTCCCGGCCACAGAACTGGAGCGGCAACCCCAACCCCGTGCTCATCACCGAGGTGGCCGACCTCGTGCCCGGCACCGCGCTCGACGCGGGCTCCGGCGAAGGTGCGGACGCCCTGTGGCTGGCATCCCGAGGCTGGGTCGTCACCGGCGCCGAGTTCTCCACAACAGCCTTGCAGCGCTCCGCCGCACAGGCCGAACGCCTCGACCTGACGGTGAACTGGCAACACCTCGACCTCGCCCGCGAACCAGCGACCGGCACGTACGACCTGGTGTCGGCCTTCTTCCTGCACCTGCCCGCCGAGCCACGACGGACCCTGTTCGCGCATCTCGTCGCCGCCGTCGCGCCGGGCGGCACGCTGCTGATCGTCGGCCACGACCTCAGCGACCTACAGACAACGATGCCCAGGCCCAGATTGGACGAAATGGGCTGGACGACCGAGGAGATCATCGACTCGCTCGGCGACGGCTGGTCGATCACCGTCTCCGAAGCCCGACCACGGCATGCAACCGACCCTGACGGCCACGACATCATCATCCACGACACCGTCCTGCGAGCACGCCGAGACCACGACTGAACACCCGTCAGCACGCTGCGATACGGCTCGATACGACATGGGTCCGTGAACGGGAGCATGCTTTGCGTTGATCCACTTCCCTGGTTCGATTGCGACATGGACACCCGTGCCTGCAACGAACACGACCTCGTCGCTCTGCGGAACGCGTGGCCAACGGCTGACGACGTGCACGGCGCCCACTACACGGAGCAACGTGAAGGCACGGCCACCTATCTGGTGGCTTGGCAGGACGAGGAACCGCTCGGCTCGGGGCTAATCCAATGGCACGGACCGATCGGTATGAACGCACGAGCCGCCTTCCCCGACAGTGTCGAGGTCAACCATCTGCAGGTCCGACCGGAGCTACGCGGACGAGGTGTCGGAACTGTCCTCCTCAAGGCGGCGGAACAGCTCGCGGAAAACCGCGGATACAAATTGATCGCAGTTGGCGTGGCTCTGGACAACCCTGACGCCACGCGCCTCTACCGGCGACTCGGATACACCCCGACCGGCGTCATCGATGTCTGCGCCTATGACTGGACCGACGATGACGGGCAGCAACACCACGAGATCGAGACCGACCAATTGCTCATCAAACGGCTCTCGCCATAGGGAACGCCCGCGAAGGGCCTCCCGTGCATCGAAGCCTTCAGCGTCGGCCGAATGCATTGGCGTCGCTGAGTGTGGCGGGCAGCACCTGCCGTCGTAAGCCGAAAGGCATACCTTCGACGCAGAGTCGTGGTCGCTTGGTAGATGATTTCGAGCCACGACGCCGCTAGCGTGGGCCGGTGCGCCGGCTTACGTAGGACGCAGGACGAGAAGGGTGATCGCAGGTGAGGGTGCTGAAGCCGTCAGAGCTTCCTTCGAATCGATCAGCGGCTCGCTGGGGCTTCGATGTACTGGTTGCGTTGGTGGCTGCGGCGACCGCCTTGCCGTACCTGTTTCACGACAATCCGCATCCGCCGCGGGCCGCCATTCCGGTGTTGGTGATCCTCGTGGCACCGCTCGTGCTCCGCCGGATTTTCCCCATCCCCGTCCTGGCATGGCTGTTGGCCGCGTCAGTCCTGAGCGGCTCGTGGAATCACCACGTACTACCCGGCTTTGCACTGTTGGTTGCGCTGTACACCGTCGCCTCGATGCAACCTCGCCGCGACGCTGTCGTCGCGGCGGGTGTGCTCGAGGCCGTCGTGATCATCGCGGCTGTGATCGTCAATGGCGCCGGCTTCTGGTACGACGCGATCTTCGTGTCCGGCTTGGTCGGGGCTGCCGTGGGTTTGGGCTTGTATGCCTCGACCCGGCGCGCCTACCTGGCTGAGCTGCGTGACCGAGCGGAGCGTCTGGAACGCGAACGCGATCAGCAAGGCGAGCTGGCCGCAGCCGCCGAACGCGCCCGCATCACTCGAGAGATGCACGACATCGTGGCGCATCATCTGACCGTGATGGTGGCTCTCAGCGACGGGGCGATCGCTGCCACCGCGTCCTCCCCCGAACGCGGGATCGAGGTGATGCGCACCGTGTCGGCCACCGGGCGCCGGGCCTTGGCCGACACGCGTCGCCTGCTCGGAGTGCTCCGGCAGAACCCCAGTACCGACGAGCGGCAGGGCGTGCTTCAGCCGGTGCCTGACCTGGCGGAGCTCGACGGCCTGCTCGACCGGGTGCGCGCCGCCGGGCTGCCGACCACGTTCGAGGTACACGGGGTGGCGGCGGAGGTGCCCGCCGGTGTTCAGCTAACGGTGTACCGGCTGGTGCAGGAAGCGCTGACGAACACCCTCAAACACGGCGGCACCGACGCACGCGCCTCGGTGCGGCTGAAGTATCTGCCGCATGAGCTGCGATTGGACATCGTCGATGACGGCGCCGGCACCTCGGCACCCGCCCCGGTCGGCGTGGGCGGCGGGTTGGCCGGTATGCGTGAACGGGTACACGCATACGGCGGTGACATCAGCGCCGGCCCAGGTCGACCCACCGGCTGGAGGGTCTCAGCCCGGCTGCGGCTGGACGAGACGGACCCCACGTGATCCGCGTGCTGATCGTGGACGACCAATCCTTACTGCGGATGGGGTTTCGCCTGATCTTGGAAGCCGAGTCCGACATCGACGTCGTGGGTGAAGCCGGCGACGGTGGGGCCGGCGTCAGCATGACCGCCGCCCTACAGCCCGATGTCGTGCTGATGGACGTGCGGATGCCCGGCATGGACGGTATCGAGGCCACCGAGGCGATCGGCGCGACCGGCGCCGACAGCAAGGTCCTGATCCTCACCACGTTCGACCTCGACCAGTATGTGTTCGCCGGACTGCGGGCCGGTGCCAGCGGATTCCTGCTCAAAGACGCACCCCCGACGGAACTGCTGACAGCAATCCGGACCGTCGCCGGTGGCGAAGCTGTCCTGGCTCCCACCGCGACCCGCCGTCTCATCGACCAGTTGATGCCGCTCATGCCCCAGGCGAACCGGCGGACCGTGCGGGACGAGCTGCTGGACCGTCTGACGGACCGAGAACGCTCGGTCTTCGCCCAGCTCGCTGCAGGCCGTTCCAACCGGGAGATAGCCGCCGACCTGCATCTGTCCGAGGGCACGGTGAAGATTCACGTCGGGCGCATCCTGGCCAAGCTGCAACTACGCGACCGTGTCCAGGCTGTCGTCCTGGCTTACGAGTCCGGGCTCATCACACCGGGGAGTTAGCTCACACGACCCGGCTTCCACGCGGCCCTTCGAGGGCGGCGCGACCGCGGCCGGTTCACAGCTGCCTAGACCTTGAGGCATAAGGCGGTGACCCGAAGTGTGGCCTCGCGGCTGATGCGACCGCAAATGGGGCGCCCATACGGTGAACAGGTCGATGCGATAAGGCATCACCGATGGGAGCACATGATGATCGAAGTGTCTGGCTTGACGAAGAGGTACGGCGATAAGACGGCGGTGCGGGATCTGACGTTCACCGTGAAGCCGGGAATTGTCACGGGATTCCTTGGTCCCAACGGTGCCGGCAAGTCGACGACGATGCGGATGATCGCGGGCCTGGACGCCCCGACATCCGGTACGGCGCTGGTCAACGGCGCCTCGTACCAGCAAGCGCGGGTGCCGATGGCCGAGCTCGGAATTCTGCTGGAAGCCAAGGCCGTCCACACCAGCCGCTCGGCCTACAACCACCTGTTGGCGTTGGCGCAGACCAACGGCATCCCTCGCTCCCGAGTGATGGAGGTGATCGATCTGGTCGGTCTGGGCGAGGTGGCCCGCAAACGCGCCGGTGGCTTCTCCCTGGGTATGGGGCAGCGGCTCGGGATCGCCTCGGCCCTGCTCGGAGACCCTCAGACCGTCGTGCTGGACGAACCGATCAACGGCTTGGATCCCGAGGGTATCCTCTGGGTACGCAACCTGCTCAAAGGCCTCGCCGCTGAGGGGCGCACAGTCTTCATCTCCTCGCACCTGATGAGCGAGATGGCTCTCACCGCCCATCACCTCATCGTGGTAGGCCGCGGCGAACTCATCGCCGACGTGGACGTCGACGACTTCGTCGCGATGGCGTCGACCAACGTTGTCCTCGTCCGCTCACCGCAAGCCGGCCAGCTGCGCGAACTGCTGCTCGCACCGGATGTCACCATCACCAGCGAGGAAGCGGGGGTGCTGGAAATCCGCGGCGTCCCGGCCGAAGCAATCGGCGACATCGCCTACGACCACCACATCCGCCTGCACGGTCTCGCCGTCCAACAGGCGTCCCTGGAAGACGCGTTCATGGAGATGACCCGCGACTCCGTCGAGTTCCACGCTCACAGCACCACCGACCACACCGGTGCGCCCGCACCGGTCACCGCCCACGCCGGAGGTCCGCGATGACCAGCACCGTGACCCAGCAACCGATCAGACCTACCGTGACACCGCGGTTCAGCGGCATGAAAGTCACGCAAGGACGCGTGATCAAGTCGGAGTGGACCAAGTTTCGATCCCTACGCTCCACCCTCATCACCCTCGTGGTCAGCGTCATCCTCACGATCGGACTCGGCACGCTGATCAGCGCCGTCACCGCCTCACATTGGTCCCAGTCCTCCCCCGGCGATCGCGCCGACTTCAACGCCGTCGTCACCAGCCTGGACGGAATCCGTTTCTCCCAACTAGCCGTCGGGGTCCTCGGGGTCCTGCTGATCAGCGGCGAATACGCGACCGGCATGATCCGCGCCTCCCTCACCGCGGTCCCGAAGCGGCTTCCGGTGTTATGGGCGAAGCTCTCGGTGTTCACCGGCGTCGTCGGGATCATCTCCATCATCTCGACGTTCATAGCGTTCTTCCTCGGCCAGGCGATGCTGTCGAGTCAGCACCTGCAGGTCACCATCAGCAGCCCAGACGCCCTGCGCATGGTCGCCGGCGCGGGAATCTACGTGCTACTCGTCGGTCTCATCGGGATGGCGCTGGGCGGGTTGATGCGCAACACCGCCGCCGGTATCTCCAGCCTGGTCGCGCTATTCTTCGTCATCCCGCCGGTATTGAACCTGCTGCCCAAGAGCTGGGCGAACAACATCGGCCCCTACCTGCCCTCCAATGCGGGCGAATCCTTCTGGGGCCACCCCAACGGCGTGCACCTATCCGCCCTGGCCGGACTACTCGTGCTCTGCGGGTGGACCGCCGCCGCCATCGCCGCCGCCGCTGTCAGACTGAAGAGCCAAGACGCCTGACCGCCTTGGTCGAGCAGCGTGCAGATTGGCCCGGACGTAACCGCCGGGCCAATCTGCAGTCGACGCGCCCCGTTGAGAGCGGCGGATGTTATTTGATGCCGGTGTTGGCGACGCCTTGGACGATCTGGCGTTGGAAGAGCAGGAAGACCGCGAGCAGCGGGAGGATGCCCAGTACGGATGAGGCCATGGTTTCGGCGTACTGGATTGCCGAGCCGCCGATGAGGCCGCTCAGGCCGACCGGGATGGTTTGTGACTTGGTTTGGGTCAGGACGAGCAGTGGCCACAGGAAGGCGTTCCAGGTGGTGACGAAGGTCAGAATTGCGACAGCGGAGATCGCCGGCCGGCATAGTGGCATGCAGACCTGGGCGTAGATCCGCCACCAGTTCGCTCCGTCGAGGCGAGCGGCTTCGATCAGGGCAACCGGGATCCCTTTGAAGAACGAGTGGAAGACGAACACGGCGATCGGTGCGGAGACGGCGGGCAGTACCAGCGCCCAGTAGGTACCGAGGAGGTGAATGGCCCGGAACTCCATGAACTGAGGCAGGACGATCGCTTCGGTGGGGAGCATGAGGCCGGCCAGGATCAGTCCCATGATCACCGGTTTTCCCCGGAAACGCAGATGGGCGAGGGCGAAGCCGACCATCGAGCAGACAATGACGGTGAAGATCACCGACAGGCTGGAAATGATGAAGCTGTTCAGGTACCACCAGCCGAGGGGGTTGCTGCTCCAGGTACTCGAGTAGGCGCGGAAGGTCCAGTGATTCGACCACGGCGTGGTCGGGTTGGCGGTGATCTCGTTGTCCGGACGCAGTGAGGTGATCAGTGCCCACAGAAAGGGCACCAACCAGATCAGCGCGAACAGGGTCAGGCAGGTCGCGGCCAGCCGGTTGAACGCCTTGGCGCCTTTCTCCGGCTCGGCTGTGGTTCCACGCCGTAGGTGTGCGGCGGGTGGAGCGAGGGTGGTCGTCATGGTCGCGGGTGGTCCCTTCAGGCATTCACGCTGTTGTCGCGGCCGCGGCGCAGGAGTAACCAGCCGGCAGAGATGGCCACGAGGATGACGAAATACACCATCGTGGCGGCCGAGGCGTAGCCGCCGCGGTACGAGGTGAATCCGGTGTCGTAGATGTATTCGATGACCGGTCGAGTCGATTCGTTGGGACCGCCCGACAGCAATATGTAGATCTGGTCGAAGACCTTCAACGAGGCCAAAATCTGCAGAATCAGCACCAAGCTGGTGGTCGGCCGCAGCAGCGGAATCGTCACCATGCGAATCTGCTGCCAGGGGCTCGCCCCGTCGATTGCCGCCGCCTCATAGACCTCTTCCGAAATGTCCTGGATAGCTGCGGTGTACAGGATGAAGTTGAAGCCGAACGTCCACCACAAGGTGAGCAGCACGACGGCGGCCCATGCGCCGGAGGTGCTTCCCAGAAAGTTGGGGGCGGTCAGACCGACCCACCCGAATGCCCGGGTAATCAGCCCGGTCTGGGGCGTGTACATGAACGCGAAGATCAGGCAGACCGCCGACGAGGGCACCACGTACGGTGCGAAGAACGCCAACCGGAAGAACCAACGATTGTGGGTGAGCCGGGAGGCGAAGATGGCGAACAAGAGCGGAAGCAGAATGAGCAGCGGCGTGGTGAGCAACGTGAACAGGGTCGAGTGCCACATCGAATACCAGAAATCGGAACTCTTGAACACGGCCGCGTAGTTCGAGAGGCCGACCCAGCCGCCCAACCCCGACTTGACGGTGGTGGTGTTGAAAAGGCTGATCACGATTCCGATCAGGACCGGCCCGATGAGGAACAGGACGTACAGGACGAGGAACGGGGCGGCGAACAGCCAGCCGGCCCGGTGTTCCTGGCTTGGGGCTTCCCGCGACGTGTCCGCTGCCGCACGGATGCCCGTGACCGGCCTGGCTACTGAGGTCGTCGTCATCGTCGTTTCCTCCTACTGGACCGGGGGACGGGCGGTCGAGAACGATTTCAGGCTGGCCGTCATCGCCGCCACGCCGTTCTTGGGGCTGATGGCGCCGGCGAGGACGTTGGTGACCACCGCTCCCATGGCGTTCTGGAAGTCCGATCCGGCGCCCGTGTACCAGGCTTCGGGGTCATAGACGGCGTTGAAGGCGGCCTGGATGTAGTTGCTCTGCGGCTTCTGCTTCAGAAAGGCCTTGCTGCGCTGAACCGGCAGCCAAGCCGGGATGTGGCCCCCCTCGGCCCAGATGGAACTATTGTCCAGCAGTCCCTTGATGAAATCGACGGCATCCGCGGTGCGCTGGGCAGAGCGTCCCGAACTCTTGGGTATGACCAACGAGTGGGAGTCGGCGTAGGCGACCGGTTTCGGACCGAGGATCGCCGGGAAGGGAACGACGTTGAAGTTCAGTGGCTTGCCGTTGGCCAGCGTGACTCCGCGGTAGGTCGGGATCTGCCACTCGCCCTCGAAGAGGAAGCCGGCGTTGCCCTGGCCGAAGAGCGTGCCCACCGTCGTGGGAGTGGCGTTCCCTGGCATCAAGGCGAGGGAGCCGGTGAGGCTTTGCATGAAGGCGAAGGTCTCCTCCAAGGCAGCCTGATCGATCGTGACCCGGGTGCCCTGATCGGACACGATGGGTCCGGCCAGGCCCGAATACAGGGTCATGAACCAGCGCCAGGTGGTCGACGGATCGGCCGTGTTGGCCGAGACCGCGCCGTATTTCGCGCCGGCCCGCTTCATCGCCTTGAGGGCGTTTACGAAGTCGTCCCGGCCGTGCATCGGCTTGAGGGCGTCACCGGCGGCGTTCAGCAGCCCGGCCTTCTTCGCCAGGTCCACGTTGTAGAACATCACGAACGGGTGGGTGTCCAGCGGAACCGCGTAGACCTTTCCGTTCACGGTCGCCTTCGACCACGCCGCCGGGGTGAACTTGTCCTGGGTGATGCCCGCGGCGGTTACCCCCTCGTCTTGGACGGGTGCCAGCAGACCGGCACGCGCGAGCAACGGCAGCCGGGACAGGTGCGCAATCGCCACGTCCGGCGGTCGGCCGCTGGACGCCGACAACGCCAACTTCGTGTAGTAGGGGTTTCCCCACGGCAACAGCGTCGATTCTACGGACCGGTGGCTCGACTTCTCGAACGCGTTGACCATCAGCTTCATGTTGGCGCCATCACCGCCACCGAAGAGGTGCCAGAAGATGACATCCGCGGTCGACGGCTGTCCACCGGTGAAGCTCGTCGCGACCGGAGAGGAACACGCCGCCAGCAGTCCGGCGAGCGTCATCCCTCCCCCTGCGGCGAGGAACTGGCGACGGGAAACGGGTCCAGGCATGCCTATCACTCCAACCGTGTGGACTACACCGCGGCAGACTGTTCCACAAAATTTGCATCGCTGCAATAGCGCTCCGGTAAAGACTTTCCGAAGACCCCGGCAACTTCCTTGCATCGTGGTAATGACGGGCTGACCCAGCCAGCGGCCGACCGGCCTGATGTTCGCCCACGCCACCTGCCAGTCGCCTGTGCAGACCCCTCCGCCGTATCGTTCCCGAAGCCGAAGGTGACGCCAGGATTGCGCCGGGCTTCACCTGCGATGCGCGAGCTGGCCCAACCGAACGAATCGGAACGACCGTTCGACCGGCCAGACGTGGACCGACTATCCGAGCCCATGAGAGAGTGAAGCGGTGGCCGTCACTCTGCGCGATGTTGCTGCGCTTGCCGGCGTCTCGCCACGGAGCGTGTCCAACGTCGTCAATGACTTCCGCTACGTCTCCCCCGCGATGCAGGCGAAGGTCCGGGCGGCTCTGGACGAGCTGGACTACAAACCGAACCTGCTGGCCCGCGGGCTGCGCCAAGGGCGCACCGGCACCATCGCCTTGCTCCTTCCAGAGATCACCGTGGCGTACTTCAGCGAACTCGCCCACGAGATCGTCGAGCGCGCAAGCCAACTCGGCATCACCGTCATGATCGATGAAACCAGCGGCGCACCGAATCGCGAACTCGCGCTCCTCGAGGTCGCGATGCGTTCCAGCTGGGTCGACGGCGTATTGCTCAGCACGCTCGGCCTGAACGGAGCGGCGCTCGCCGGGGTCAAGTCAGACGTTCCGGTGGTGCTACTGGGCGAACGAACGGCCAAGTCGGCACTGGACCACGTCGGCATCGACAACGTGCGCGCGTCCAGAGACGCTGTGCAACATCTCATCGACTCAGGCCGGCACCGCATCGCCGCGATCGGCGGAAGCCACGCCCCGTCCGACATGACCTCCCGCCTGCGGTTGAAGGGCTACCGGGCAGCGCTTCGAGCCGCAGGACTTCCCACCGAGGACTACCTCTACGCGCGCACCCCGAAATACCGGCGAGGAGACGCGGCGGTCGCCGTGCGTGCGCTTCTCGCTCATCCGGAGCCGCCGGACGCTCTGTTCTGCTTCAGCGACGAGCTCGCGATCGGCTCACTTCGAGAACTGTACGAGCAAGGTTTGCGGGTGCCATCAGACATCAGCGTCGTGGGATTCGACGACATCGAGGAGTCGCGCTTCACCACGCCGTCGCTCACCTCCATCAGCCCCGACAAGCACCAGATCGCGAGCACCGCCCTCGAGACGCTCATGGCCCGCATAGCCGGCTCGGACCTCAGGCCCCGCGCCCTGCAAGTCGGCTACCAGCTCCTCGCCCGGGAAAGCAGCACTCGTCAGTAGGCTGCCCACAGTCAAGCTGCGCATACCTGACCACGGAGTTCCGTGCTCGGCCCCTGCTTCCGCCCCACCGCTGAGATGCTCTCGCCGATGCCGGACCGGCGTGACGGATTTCTTGTGCTCGAGCGTGTCGAGGTCACCGCGCCACGTTTCTTGCCACGCTTCTTGCCACGTTGCAAATCATCTTTCGGCAGGGCAGTATGGCCGCTATGAACAGCACCGGCCATCGGCTCGCAACCACCCTGGATGGCTCCTATCCCCGTCCTCAGCTCGTTCGGCCCGCCTGGCTCGACCTGGGAGGGGCGTGGGGCTTCGCCTTCGACGACGCCGACGTCGGGCGCGGGCAGTCGTGGTACGCGCCGGACGCTTCGTTCGACGGAGCGATCGTTGTCCCGTTCCCCCCGGAATCGAGCGCGTCGGGCGTGGGCGACCCCGGGTTCCACCCCGTCGTCTGGTACCGCCGGCAGCTCGACCCCGCGGATCTTCAGGCAGCAGGTCTGGGCGTACAAGGCGAGCGCATGATGCTGCACTTCGGCGCGGTTGACTACCGCGCCGACGTGTGGCTGGCGGGGCAGCACCTGGGACACCACGAGGGCGGCCACACCCCGTTCGCATTCGACGTCACCGACGTGCTGGCACAGCAACCACATCGTGCCTGGTCCCTCGTCGTACGCGCCGCCGACGATCCTCACGACATCGCCCAACCCCGCGGCAAACAAGACTGGCAGGAACAGCCGCACGGCATCTGGTATGAGCGAACCACCGGCATCTGGCAACCAGTCTGGCTCGAGGCCGTGCCGCAGACCTTCATAGCGGCGGTCGGCTGGTCCTGCGACCTACCGGCCGCCACGGTGGAGCTGGCACTGGAACTCAGCAGGCGCCCCGTTGGCCCGGTGACGGTGACGGTGAACATCGAATTCGCCGGCGAACCTCTGGCCCAAGTGCAGTTCACACAGCATGAACCGCGAACGCGGACAACCATCAGCTTGCAAGGACAGACGAACGGCCAGGCCTACGAGGCGCTCCTCTGGTCGCCGGAGAAGCCACGGCTACTAGATGTCACCTTGCGCGTCGTCTTCGCCGACGGGACCAGCGACGAAATCCAGTCCTACCTCGGCCTTCGCACCGTCGGCTGGGCGGATGGCCATTTCATGCTCAACGATCGGCCCTATTACCTTCGAGCGGTCCTGGATCAAGGCTACTGGCCAGACACCCACCTCGCCGCCCCCGACGCGCAAGCCTTGCGCGACGAGGTGCAGCTGATCCAGAACCTCGGATTCAACTCAGTCCGCATCCACGAGAAGGTGGAGGATCCACGATTCCTGTACTGGACCGACCGCCTCGGCATCCTCGTCTGGGCAGAGAGTCCCAGTGCCTACGAGTTCTCCCCCACAGCCGTCACCAGGACGACCCGCGAATGGGTCGAGGTCATCAGGCGCGACGAGTCGCACCCGTCTCTCGTCATCTGGGTGCCCCTGAACGAAAGTTGGGGGGTCCAGCACATAGCCCACGACCCTCGACAACTGGACTACGCCCGCGCGCTCTACCACCTGACCAAGAGCCTGGACCCGTCACGACCGGTCATCACCAATGACGGCTGGGAACACGCCGACTCCGACCTCTGGACGATCCACGACTACGGCGTCAGCGGCGACGAGCTCAAAGCCAACTACCTGGACCACCATGCGGTCGATGACCTGATGTCAGGCGTCGGACCGCTCGGTCGGCGGATGAAGCTGCTGGACCTGCCAGACCGCGGGCAACCGGTGGTCGTGTCGGAATTCGGGGGGATCAGCTATGCCCCGGCGAACCCCGGCAAATCCTGGGGCTACGTCACCGCCGCCAAGGACACACACTTCGAAGACCTCCTCCGCGACCTGTTTCAAGCCCTTCAGTCCAGCCCCGTGTTGGCAGGTTTCTGCTACACCCAACTCACCGACACCGGTCAGGAGGCCAACGGCCTCACCGACACCCAACGGCGCCCGAAGCTTCCCCTTGCCACCATCCGGGCGATCGTGCTCGGCGAAAGCCTCGACATCAGCTGGCACCGACGGCCTAAGCGGGCCGTCGAACAGGTCAGCATCCCGAAGGAGTGATCACATGGTCGGCGTGGCGCCAAACAGATCCTCACTTCGGATGGCGGGGTATTACGGTGGGACACGAAGACCTCCAGAAAGTGCGCTCCCGAGACAGCTCGCACTTCACCAACGTCCGTGGTCAGCACACCGGCACGGTTAACAGGTGGTCGACGAGGCGGGTGAGGTAGGCGTCGTCGACGCCGCCGATGCCGAACAGCAAGCGCAGGTAGATCGGGGCCAGGATGCCGTCCAGGACGTCGGTGTAGTCCAGCGGCGGCTCGCCGCGCTCGGCCGCGCGGTCGAGCATCGTCTGGAGCTGGGCGCCGCGAGCGGCCAGGAACGGCAGCCGTGGGTCGGCACTGTCGGTGGCGGCGCCGCTGGCGGTGGTGGCGTGGCTCGCGTTGTCGGCGGCGGTGCTGTTCGCGCTGTCGGCGGCGGTGAGGACGGCGCGCAGAAAGGCGAGACCGTCGGGGCGGCCGACGTCGGCGGCGGCCTGGCTCGCGTAGCTGAACAGGTCGTTACGCAGCGAACCGGTGTCCGGGATCGGCGACTGGGCGCTGACCCGGCTGACGGCGACGTCCAGCACCAGGGCCTCAACTGTCCCCCAGCGCCGGTAGAGACTGGTCGGGTGCACACCTGACCGAGCTGCAACCTCGGCGACGGTTACCCCCTCGACCCCCTCCTCGGACAGCAGCTCCGTCACCGCCTGGTGCACCGCCGCACGGACCCTCGCACTGCGGCCACCGGTGCGCCGATTCGCTCCTCTACCTTGCATCAGTCGACCTTAGCGCAAGAATCGTTGCGTTAGGTCCGGGCCCGGCGTACGGTCGGCTAAGTCAAGTCTCCTCTCCTTTGGAGTCGTTACGCCGCCGCTGCCGCCCTTCCTCACAGACAGGTCCCGTCATGACAGCCACCACGCAGTCCCCACCCGTTCGGGTACGCACCGCCATCCCGTCCCGCGCCAGCAGGGGGAGCCGGATCCGCTGGGTCGTCGTAGCCCTGAGCAGTCTCGCCATCGTGGGCTACGTCGTCGCGATCTACGCCCAGGGCACCTTGGCGACCCTGTCGAAGACCGGCGCCGGACTGTCGACCACGTACGCCGACCGCCCCGTCGCGATCCAGGTAGCGTTTTACTGCCACATCACCTTCTCCGCGTTGGCGCTGGGCCTCGGCCCGCTGCAGTTCGTCACCGCCATCCGGCGCAGCCGCCCGCGGATTCACCGCTGGATCGGCCGGGTCTTCCTCGGCTCGGTCGCCGTCGGATCGGTCGCCGCGTTCACCATGTCGTTCGTCAGCTCAGCCGCCTTCGACGGCTTCTTCGGGTTCGGCACGCTGGCGCTGCTATGGGCGTGGACGGCGTGGCGCGGCTACACCTCCGCTCGGGCGCACGACTACGCCAGCCACCAGGCCTGGATGATCCGCTGCTTCGCCCTCACGTACGCCGGGGTCACCCTGCGTGCCTGGTTCGGCGTCCTCATCGGCGTGCAGCTGCTGTTCGCGTCCGGACCGGTCGACAGCAACCATGTGCTGGACACCGCGTACGCCGTCCTGCCGTTCCTTTCCTGGCTGCCCAACCTGGTTGTGGCCGAGCTGCTGCTGCGCCGCCGCGGTCTGCCCTCGCTCGCCCTGTCCCCCTCACCGACGGCCCCCGCCGGGACCAGCCGGAGCCTTGCGGACTGACCGGTGACTGCGGCATGAGGGGTGCACCCTGCACTCGCCACGTTGCTAACCGGCTGCCGCATTGACCTCGAAGCCTTGTCCGAATCGGACGTTACGTGCTAAACATGCCGTAGCTCGGCTTTGTTACCTCGCGATCACCCTGACTGCAGTCATCGCCTTGAGTGCGATTCAGGAGAGTTCGCGATCGGAACAGCAGTCCGCCGAGCCACTCTGGGCGCGCTACCCCCGGCCGCCCAGTCGCTGATAGGAGGCTCTAAGTGAGACCCACCAGTACCTCTCTGCGCACGGCCATGGCAGCCGTCGCGGTCACCACCGTAGCGGCAGGCGCCCTGCTCAGCGCCCCGTCGTCGCAAGCCGCCCCGACGCCCGTCGCCACCCCCGCCGCGGCAAGCGCGTTGGCCAGCCAACTAGGTGCGCGCTCAGCCGGCGCCTACGCGGACGCCGCCGACCACACCGTCGTCACCGTCACCGACGCCACGGCCGCCGACCAGGTGCGTGCGATCGGAGCGACTCCGGCACTCGTCAAGTACGGCGCCGCCACCCTGGCCGCGGTGACCAGTTCGCTGAACGCCTCCGCGCGGATCGTCGGAACCGCCTGGGCTGTCGACACGCGAGCCGACCAGGTCGTCGTGTCCGTAGACCGGACCGTTACCGGCGCCAAGCTGGCCAAGGTCACCGCGGTGGCCGCCAAGTTCGGTGCCGCGGCCCGCATCGAACACGTGGCCGGAACGTTCAGCAAGCGCATCGCGGGCGGTGACGCCATCTACGGCGGCGGATACCGCTGCTCGCTCGGCTTCAACGTGCGTTCGGGCACCACCTACTACTTCCTCACCGCCGGGCACTGCGGCAACAGCGCCTCCACCTGGTACTCCAACTCATCGCAGACCGCGGTGCTCGGCAACACCGCTGGCAGCAGTTTCCCCGGCAACGACTACGCGATCGTGCGATACAGCACCAGCACCGTTCCGCCCGGCGCCGTGGACCTGTACAACGGCACCTCGCAGGACATCACTACGGCGGCGAACGCCTACGTCGGCGAAGCGGTGAAGCGCAGCGGCAGCACCACCGGTGTGCACGGCGGCACCGTGCAGGCCGTCAACGCCACGGTGAACTACGCCGAGGGCGCGGTTTCGGGTCTGATCCAGACCAACGTCTGTGCTGAGGGCGGCGACTCCGGTGGCTCGCTGTTCAGCGGGACCACCGCGCTCGGTCTGACCTCCGGCGGCAGCGGCAACTGCACCTCCGGTGGCACGACCTACTTCCAGCCGGTCACCGAGGCGCTCTCGGTCTACGGCGTGAGCGTCTACTAACTCTCAAACCAACGTCGAACACCACGGGCCGGTCGCTCTCGTATCTCGGGCGACCGGTCCGTGGCGGCCTCGGTGCACGTCGACCTCGGACTCAGCCGAGATAAGCAGTGGGCCGGTGTGTGCCAAGGGGCCGCGTGAGCTCCAGGGCATTGCCCACATCGAGTACCTTCTGCTCGCCCAAGGCCGGTCCGATTATCTGCATGCCTACCGGCAGGCCGTCCACGAGACCGCATGGCACCGACAGACACGGCAGTCCGAGCAGGCTGGCGGGGCCGACGAGGCGGATCATGCTGTCGATCGCGTTGACCTGCTGCCCGTTGACGAGTGCTGTGGACGCGCCGACCGCCGGTGTGCGGCTGCCCAGAGTGGGAGCCACCAGCACGTCGACGTCGGCGAACGTGCGATGCACCTCCCGCCTGAGCTGTCGCCGAATCTGCTGCGCCTGCAGGTAGTCGACGGCCGAAGGCAATTCGCCGCACTCCAGAAGCAACCGCACGTCGTCCCCGAAGTCTTCAGGACGGTCCCTGAGGTTGGCGTGGTGCACCGTGCTGGTCTCGGAGGTATCTATGACGGTGAGAGCGAACTCGGTGTGTCCGAGCCCGCTGATCGATACCGCCTGGACCGTGGCGCCCCGGTGCCGGAGGGTGTCGATACTGTCCCAGACGCTCTGCGCAACCGCATCGTCCACGTCGGCGAAGTAGAAATCCTCCTCCACGCCGATGACGAGGCCCTCGCAGCCGTCCCTCAGAGATTTCGCCGTCAGGGTCGGTGGCAGCTCGAGCGATCCTGGATCGCGAGGATCGTGGCCGCTGATGGCGTCCAGCACGAGTGCGGCATCCCTGACGGTCCGGGTGATCGGTCCGACGTGGTCCAGGGTCCAGGCCTCGGGAAAGACACCGAAGCGGCTCACCCGGCCGTACGTCGGTTTCAGGCCGACGACACCGCAGATGGCCGCGGGGATCCGGATCGATCCTGAGGTGTCGGACCCCAGAGCGGCCACCGCCATGTTGCTGGCGATCGCTGCCGCTGACCCGCCGCTCGATCCTCCAGGAGTCTTCGACAGGTCCCACGGATTTCGACAGGTTCCCCAGTGGGGATTGTCCGTGGTGCCTCCCAGCGCATATTCGTGCATGTTGGCCTTGCCCAAGAAAACCGCTCCGGCGCCCGTCAGACGGCTGATGACTCCCGCGTCACTGCTCGGGACGAAGTTCGCGTGGATCTTCGAGCCCATCGTCGTTCGCCTGTTCGCGATGTAGATGTTGTCCTTGATGGCCATGGGAATTCCGTGCAGCGAACCGCGGTAATGACCGGCGGCAATCTCGGACTCGGCTCTCTTCGCACTGTCGAGGGCATCATCGCCGTACACGTCGATGTACGCCTTCAGTTTTTCGTCGTGGCGCTGTACGGCGGCGAGCGCTGATGAGACGACGTCGACGGGCGAAACGTCGCGCGAGGCGATGAGCACCGAGAGCTCCGCGACAGAAAGTGCCGCGAGGTCACTCCGCATCCGGGCTCACCGCCGTCCACGTGATCGCGATCTCGCTGTCCGCCAAGGCGTGTTCATCGATCTGTGCACGCAGGAGCCGGATCTTCGTCCAGTACTCGCTGAGCGGCTGCCGGTCCTCGTCAGGCACAACGAGGTCTCGTCGGTGCACCAGGTGGAGCAGGTCGGCATCAGTGGACATGCGCTCCGTTCCGCTCGTTGGGCCCGGTCCAGAACTTCCCGCGCTCGACGTCATTCGGAGACCTGTGCATGTCGAAGGGCCGCGATCGCCGCAGTCTTCGACCGCAGATAAAAGAGGTAGTAGGCGAGGCCGACCAGATAGATGATGACCACGATGACGAGGTCCCGTCGGGTCTGCTGGCTCAGGGCCAGCGCTGCCCCGACGATGGCCAACAGCGGGGGAAGCGGGAACAGGGGCAGTCGAAACGTCCGTGCCGAGGTCTTGTCCCGTAGCCGGCTGACGATCGCGGTGACACCGACGAAAATGTAGATCGAGATGGTCAGTACCGATACGAACGTGACAACCGCCACGATGTTGGACAGGAAGCACAGGATGGTGGCGCAGAACCCGACAGCGAGCGTAGCCACCCAAGGTGCGTCCGTGGCTGGCAGCAACTTGTGCAGCGCCTTGCTGACCGGCACCGGCCAGATTCCGTCCCTGCCACTGGCCCACAGCACCCTCGCCATCTGCAAGGTGATCGCCAGGCAGGCGTTGAAGAACGCGATCACCGCGCCGATCGTGAGGACGGTCGCCGCGGAGTGCCCCCATCGCTGCTCGACGACGTAGGTCAGCGGCGTGCTGGATCCGAGGAACTTGGTGAGGTCCGGCGTGCCGAACGCAGCTCCCAGGAAGGCGGCGAGTTCCAGAACCACGCCGATGAGGCAGGAGTACAGCACCGCCTTTCCGACGTTACGGGTGGATCCTTTCGTTTCCTCCGAGAAAGAAATGGCCGCGTCGTAGCCGTTGACCGACTGCAAGGCGACGGCTACCGCGGCGATGACAGCCCCCGTGCTGAAGGAGACCAGACGACCGTCGACAAGACCTTGTGGGTGCACGAACGTCGACACACTCTGGACCGGGTGAGAGAACCCGGCGATGGCGATCACCGCGATGACCACCATCTCAAGGAGGAGGAACAGCGCGGTCATCAACGCGTTGACGTGAATCTTCAGCATCGCCAGTCCGGTGACGACCACCATCGCTACCGCGGAAGTCAGGTTCACCGGAATCGACGAGTTGAGCGAGTTGAGGTACGTCCCCACTCCGAGAGCGATGCTCGCCGGCAGGAAGATGGCCTGGACCACGTAGCTCAGCAACGTGAGGAACGAGGCCCAGGTGCCCAGGACGCGCGCCACGATGCTGTAAATCCCGCCGGCGATGGGGAACAGCGCGCCCAGCTCTGCCATGCACAGCGCGACCATGACAGCCAGACCGGCTCCCGCGAGATAGGCCATCACCGAGCCCGTTCCGGCCAAGGCGACGACCGCAATCCCCACAATCAGCAGCGAGCCCGCGGGCGTGATGTCGGACAGCGTCAGGATGACCGAGCCCATTGTCGTGAGTCCACGCTCGAGCCGGGGCGCGTAACCGAGCTGTCGCAGACGAACGTCGCCGTCGTCGACCGGTCCCGTCGTCACGTCGTCGGTCTTCGCGTTCGCCATGCGAATCGCTCCTCCAGGTTGGCTGTTGCATCGAGCCGCCGGGCTTCCGCCACAGCTTAGGAAATGCCCGTCGTCCCTCGAGTTGTGGGCGCGAACAGCGATTCGCCACCGAGTTCGTACGCCTGCACGATGACAGGTTCCGACGCGAGGAAGCATGGTCGTCAGCGCGAAACGCTCGAGAGGAAAGTCCCGCACCGCTGTCGCGGAGACGTCCACCTCGCGGATCGCTATCAGCTCACAGTGCAGCCAGATGATCATGCCGCTATGGTCCGTTCATCGGGTGTGGGCTGCGAGTGTGGCGTGGAGGGTATGCGTGAACAGCGACGAGCAGCGACGTCAAGCCCGGTCGGCGCGGCACTATCTGTTCGACGGGCCGCTGACCAGGCGGTTGCAGATCACCATCGCGCTGGCCGCGCGCGCGTTGGAGTTTCCTACCGCGATGGTCAATATCCTCGACGAGGACTTCGCGCACACCATCAGCCTGGTCGGTGCCGGCGACCTCGCCGCATCCCCCCGGGAAGGGGCTATGTGTGACACGACGGTCCGCTCGGGTCGACCGCTCATCGTCGCCGACGCCGCCGCCGATGCCAGGTTCGCCGACGTGCCAGCGGTCGCGGCCGGTGCCCTGGGCAGTTACGTGGGGGTGCCACTGACCGGCCGCGAAAGCCTGGTCGTGGGAACGATCTGCGTGATCGACGTGCGCAGCCACCAGGTCGACGAAGGTCAGGTCCAGCGGTTGGTCGAGTTCGGCAAGGTCGTGGAGGACCAGTTGGACCTCATGCGACGCCTGCGGGAGCACCGCACTGCCGGCACAGTCGCCGCCGCCGAGCTCGCCACGGCTATCAGGACGGGACAGATCGTGCCGTGGTATCAGCCCATCATCGAGTTGGGCACCGGCGCGATAGTGGGGTTCGAGGCGTTGGCCCGCTGGCAGCATCCGTCCGGGCAGTTGGAGGAGCCCGGTGTGTTCGTGCCTCTGGCTGAAGACAGCGACCTGATCATCGATCTCGACCTGATGGTGATGCGTCAGGCCCTCACCGACCTCAACCAATGGCAAAGACACCAACCAGGCACGCGGATGAGCGTCAACCTGTCCGCGCGCCACTTCGGCCGTTCAGAGGGTCTTCCTCAGATCCACTCGGTGGCCCTCGATGCCGGCGTGGCACCCGAGCAGATCGACCTCGAACTGACCGAGACGATCCCGCTGATCACCGACACGACCTCGAACTCCAGCGTCACCCGCCTGCGCGAACAAGGCTTTCGGGTGTGGCTGGACGACTTCGGCACCGGCTGGTCATCGCTGGAACACCTCATCCGGTTGCCGGTGGACGGCATCAAGATCGACCGCGTGGTCGCTCTGGCGCTAGGCACCCACATCGGAAACGCCGTCACCCGCGCGGTCACCGGGCTGGCCAGCGAGATGGGCTTGATAACCACCATCGAGGGCGTCGAAACCCACCGGCACGCCACCATCGCGCACCAGCTGGGATGTGACTACGCCCAGGGGTACCTCTGGTCGCGGCCCTTGCCCGCCGCTGCCGTGGACGCCGCCATGGCATCAGCATGACCGGTACAACAGCGAACACGCGGTTCAGGAACCGTCCCCTCCGGCCGATGGGATAGTGCATGGCCGGTAATCGGCGACCGCCGAGAGAGTTACCTCGGCCGCGTGAGAACGGGGGCGAGGGGTGGCAGCTCAGGTGCCCGCGGCGTATCGCGGTGCCGGCATGCCTCCTTCCGCGGGAGACTGGCTCGCCCGGGTCTGCCGGGCAGTGGTGGAGATCGACGACGAACAGCAGGTGTTACGGCTCGTTGCCGAGGCCATCTGCGGGGTGTCCGGGTGGGGCGCTTGCGTGGTTGCCATCCCCGACGCTGAAGGGCTGCTGCACGCGAGGGCGACCGCGGGGGTCAGCGCGGCGGCGGACAAGCAGCTACGGAACCGGCCCGTTGCCCGCGAGATCTACCGGCGGTTATGGGAAGCCGGCACTCCCGCCGGTCCTGCGCGGGTAGTGCCTGTCGATCACCCGTTGTTTCGGGAGCCCGCTGTGCTGGGATGTCTGGTGAACGCCCACGAACCCGACTCCATCACCACAGCTGCGACGGACCGCGGCCGGCGGCCGTTGGTGCTGATACCGCTGCAGGATGCCGACAGGGAACTGGTGGGCTTCATCAATGTCGACGTGCCACCCGCGGACGCGGGCATCGGCGGTCAGCTGGCCTCGCACTGGTCGGTCCTGGCCGACCTGGCGGTGGCCGCTATGGCGCTGGCCGCCGCGCGGGCGACGGCACGCTCACAGGGCTATCTGACCGAGGGCCTGCTGCACGCGACCGCCGGGGTGCGCAGCAGCCTGCAACTGGACGAGGTACTCGCCGACATCGCCGCGGCAATGACCGCGACCGGCGGATTCCACCGGGTGGGAATCAACCTGCTCGATGAGGCCGGGATCCTGCATACCCAGGCCACGGCTGGTATGCCCGAGGCCGACGCCGCCCGGCTGCGGGCCACGCCCACCTCCATATCGGCGATGGGCCCGCTGATGCGTCCGCAGATGCGCGTCAGCCGCTCCTACGTCTTCGACCACCGCTACTTCGACTGCCCACCTGAGCTGCTCGCGCTGCTGAGCGTCCCCGATCACGGCCCCTCCGACGCGGACGCCCCCCAGGACGCCGCCGATCGATGGCACCCGCTGGACTCCATGACCGTTCCGCTGTACGACCAACGTGGCGCCTTGATCGGCATCATCTCCGCCGACGAGCCGTGGGACGGCAAATTCCCCGACCTGGCCCACATCCAGGCGCTGGAGTTCTTCGCTGATCAGGCGGCGGTCGCGATCGGGCAAGCACGCCAGCACGAGCAGCTAGCCGCACAGGCTCGGACCGATCCGCTGACCGGAGTCGCCAACCGGCAGGTGCTGCTGGAGGCGCTGCGCCGTACGCTCACCGACGTCGGCCGGGCTGGAACCCCCTGCGCGGTGTTGTTCTGCGACCTGGACCACTTCAAGATCGTCAATGATCGCTATGGCCATCCGGTCGGAGATCAGGCGCTGCAGGCGGTCGCGAACGCGTTGGCCGGTCGCGTGCGCGCACGGGACCTGCTCGCCCGTTACGGCGGAGAGGAATTCGTCATCCTGGCCCCTGACACCGATGCCGAAGCGGCGTGTGCGCTGGCTGAACAGCTCCGCAGCCGCGCCGCCGCGCTTGGTGAGCCGGAGCTGCCCCCCGGACTCACCGTGCACATCTCCATCGGCGTCGCCATCAGCGCCCCGTCGCGGCCGATGGTGGCCGCCGATTCACTCCAGCAGGCCATCGACGAGCTGCTGATCACGGCCGACCAGGCGATGTATGAGGCCAAACGCCACGGCCGCGACCAGGTCCGCCTCGCCGGGCAGCTCTGAGTTCCGTCCCCGTCTTGCCTTCCTGAAAGCCGGAATGCTCGGCGAGGACGGTTCCCCGTCGTGCTGGTCGCACGCACCGGCAACCTGCGGCTATGCAGTGCGCACAGCACACGGACCGGGGTTGCTCATACGTTGCCGACGATCGTTTCAACGCCAAGAGGAGATGTGATGGCCCGATACCGAGTGTCGATGGATATCGGTGGCACGTTCACCGACGTGGTCACCTACGACGATGACTCCGGAGTGTTCGCAGCCACCAAGGCGTCCACGACGCCGGGCAATCTCAGCGAAGGCGTGCTGACGGGTCTCGGCTCGGTCGTCGAGCAACCGTCTGACATCGACTTTCTGGTCCATGGGACGACCCAGGGTCTGAACGCGTTCCTCGAGCGCCGCGGCGTCCCCGTGCTGTTGCTCGCCACCGCCGGAGTCGAGGACAGTTACCACATCGCACGAGGCCCACGGACGCGCCTGTATGACCTTCATTACCGCAAGCCGACCCCACTCGTACCTCGCCGCGACGTCCTGGGCATCGGCGGACGCATCGCCGCTGACGGCAGCGAGCTCCAGCCGCTTGATGAGCAGGCGGTCCGCGACGCCGCCCGTACCGCACGCGAACGCGGACACGGCGCGATCGCCGTCGGGTTCCTGTTCAGCTACAAGAACCCCTCGCACGAACTCCGCGCCCGTGAGATCCTGCTCGAGGAACTCGGCGAGGACTTCACCGTGTCGGCATCGCACGAAGCGGCGAAGGAATGGCGCGAATACGAGCGCACCTCCTCGGCCGTGGTCGAGAGCTACACCGGTCCGATCGTGCGCCGCTACCTCATCGACCTCGAGCATCGACTCGCCGACCGCGGGATGTCGGTGCCGTTGCACGTCATGCAATCCTCAGGCGGCATCCTCACCGCCGAGTCTGCGCGGCAACGCCCCCTGCAAACCTTGCTCTCGGGCCCGGTCGGTGGCGCCATCGCCTGTGCCGAGCTCTCCCGACAGACCGGCAGACACAACCTGATCGGAATCGACATGGGTGGCACGTCCTTCGACGTCTCGCTGATCGTCGACGGCGAGCCTGATGTGTCGGCTGAGGCTCAGCTCGAGGGCCTGCCGATGCTGATGAGCGTCGTCAACATCCACACGGTGGGTGCCGGTGGCGGCTCCGTCGCATGGGCCGAAGCCGGCGGCCTCCGCGTCGGGCCCCGTTCGGCCGGCGCCCGGCCCGGTCCGGCCTGCTACGGGCGCGGGGGCACCGAACCGACCGTGACCGATGCGAACCTGGTGCTCGGCCGCGTCGACCCGAACGGCTTCGCCGGTGGCCAGCTGACCCTGGACACCGGGCTTGCCACCACCGCTGTGGCCGACCTTGCTGAGCAGTTCGCCCTGGAACCGGTCGCGATGGCCGAGGGTATCTGCGACGTGGCGAACTCGAAGATGGCGCAGGCCATCCGGACGATCACGGTGTCTCGTGGCATCGAACCGCGGGATTCGGCCCTGGTCGCCTTCGGCGGGGCCGGTCCTATGCACGCGGTCTTTCTGGCGCGTGAGCTGGGCATCACCGAGACGATCGTGCCGCGCTTCCCGGGCGCCTTCTCGGCATGGGGGATGTTGCAGACCCGCATCCGGCAGGACTACAGCGAGCCGTACTTCTTCCTGGACCAGGACCTGGACGGCGCGGACATGGCCGCTGTACTGGCCCGCATGGAACAGTCCGGACTTACTGCCCTGTCCCACGAGGGCGTGCACTCCGATCGGCGCTCGGCCACCCACGCGGTCGACATCCGCTACGCCGCCCAGGAATACACCCTCACCGTGCCACTGCTCGATGCGAGCGAGGCCGCCACGCCCGGTTTCGTCAAGACGGTGGCGCAACGCTTTGCCCAACTGCACGAGTCCCGCTACGGACACGCCAATCTGGGCGCACCGATCGAGTTCGTCACGCTGCGGACGACAGCCTTCGGCGACCTCGGACAGCCGGCGGCACAGAAGTGGCCACCGGCCATGTCACAGGAATTCCCGCACGAAATCCGCGAGGTCATCTTCGAGGGCCAGCCGCACGACGCGATCGTGGTGCGCCGCGATGACCTGTTGGTCGGGCACACCTTCGACGGTCCGGCGGTCGTGGTCGAGGACACCGCAACCACTGTTGTGCCACCGGAGAACTCCGTCAGCGTCGATGACATCGGTTCGCTGATCATCAGAGGGAAGGACCAGAAATGACAGGCGCAGTCACAGCGCTGGGCATCGACCCGGTGACCGTCGAGATCATCCGCAACGCGCTGAACTCGGCGGCTGAGGACATGAACGCCACGCTCATCCGGTCGGCGTACACGCCGATCATCTACGAGTGCGGGGACTGCGTCGTCGCGTTGCTGGACGCCAACCACCAGGTGCTGGGCCAGTCCGCCGGATTGCCGATCTTCCTCGGCAACCTCGAAACCTGCACACTCGCGACCGAAGAGCGCTTCGGCCGCGAGGTGTGGCAACCCGGCGATGTCTGGATCCTCAACGACAGCTACCTCGGTGGCACCCATCTCAACGACGTCACCATCTTCGGGCCGGTATTCGTCGCCGACACGCTCGTCGGATTCACCGCCTCGCGGGCGCACTGGATCGACGTCGGCTCCAAAGACCCCGGCGGCTCCATGGACTCGGTGACGATCTTCCAGGAGGGGCTGCGTCTCGGCCCGCAGAAGCTGGTGGCAGGTGGCGTCGACGAGCGCGCCGTCATCGACACCATCTCGACCAACGTCCGCTTTCCCTACCCCACCACCGGCGACATGCATGCCATGATCGCCTGCATCACGATGGGCGAGAAGCGGCTGCAAGAGATTGTCGAGCGGTTCGGGCTGGAAACCCTCGAGCAAGCGCGGGACGAGATCTTTCGGCAGACCGAGGTCCTGGAACGCGGCATGATCGCCCAGATCCCGGACGGTGTGTATGCCGCCGAAGGTGTGCTCGACAATGACGGCATCGATCTGGACACGCCAGTGCCGATCCGGCTCAAGATCACGGTCACGGGTGAGTCGATCGACTTCGACGTGACAGAGTCGGCCGATCAGACCGTCGGGCCGGTGAACTGCGGGGTCTCGCAAGCCGTATCCGCATTGCGCGTCGGTTACAAGTTGCTCGTCAGCCCAGACCTGCCCGGCAATGGCGGATCGTTCCGCTCGATGACCACCAAGGTGCGTGAGGGTTCTGTTCTGGGTGCCCGGTCCCCCGCGGCGTGCCAGTGGTACTTCTCGCACCTCGGGCTGCTGATCGACATGGTGGCCCGGGCACTGGCCCCGGCGTTGCCCGATCACGTCGCGGGCGCAAGCCACGGCGACTCCATGATCATCCTGACCGCAGGTAGAGATCCGCGGGTCAACCGTGAATTCGTCAGCCTCGAGGCCACCGTCGGCGGGTGGGGCGCCTGGAACGGCTCGGACGGCGAGAGCGCCCTCATCAACAACGTCAACGGCTCACTGAAGGACGTGCCGATCGAGGTGCACGAGACCCGGTACCCATGGCGGATCACCGAGTACCGGATCCGCCCCGATTCGGGGGGGTCCGGTCGGTGGCGCGGCGGAAACGGTGTGGTGCGACAGTACGAGGCACAGGCCGACGTGTCCGTGTCGCTGTGGTTCGAACGGTCCCGTCAGCCGGCCTGGGGCCTCTTCGGCGGCGAGGACGCGGTCGGGCCGGAGGTGATCATCAACCCGGGACGCCCGGACGAGCGCCGGATCCTCAAGGTCAATGGCCTGCGGCTCAAGAAGGGCGACGTGGTGCGCTGCTCAACCGGCGGCGGCGGCGGCTACGGAGACCCGGTGGAACGGGCGGCAGAGGACGTGCGGGCCGACGTGCTGGACCGCAACATCACCTCCGAGACCGCGTTGACGCGGTACGGGATAGGCGAGGAGTGAGGTCGACGGGCTGACGCGAAGCTCAGTCAGGCGGGGTTGCCTCCGGCGCCCCCGCCTCCGGCGCTGGTGGCTCGACAGGTTGTGCCTCCCAGAGCGAGGCGAGGGCATAGCAGAGGACGTGCAACGCCAGCCGCTGCTCCGGCTCGTCGAAGCTCAGGCCCAACTGCTTCGCCCGCCCGACCCGTGCGAGAACGGTATTGCGATGCACTCCGAGCCGGTGCGAGGCCTGGCTCAGTGCCCCTCCGGAGTCGAGCACGGCGAGGACGGTGTCCACCAACGCCACGCGGTCACGCGCACCCATCAGATCACCCAGGCAGAGTTCGGCCACCTGGGCGATTTCAGCCACCGGCAGCCAGGCAAGCGCAGCCTTGGCGCCGACCTGGTCGAACCACTGCACCGTCGGGCCGGCCTCCCGGGCGACATGGGCCGCGAGCCGAGCCTCGGCCACCGATCGCATCAGTCCGGCGACACCCGGGTGCGCACGCCCGACGCCGACAACGAGGTCGTACGCGGCGGCCGAGTCGCGGAACGACGTCAACGCCCGCCGCAGCGGCGCGCCACCGTCGGGCTCCACACTGCTCTGCCACGACACCCACCCGTCGCCGTCGGCGATCAGTGGCCAGGTCGGTCGTCCCAGCTGCCACGCCGTCCGGACCAGGTGGGTCAGTTCCTGCGGTGGGTCCCCTTGGGACCGCAGCGGCGCCAGCCACACCGCCCGATTCAGGTGCTCGACCTGCCATCCCAGCTCGCTGCTCCAGGGTGGCGGGTCCACGACGGCCGAATCTATCGGGGATGCGTGGGGCGGCGGCTCACTGGCAAGCCGGCGCAGCAGGTCGAAAGCCGCCTGCTCGTGGGCGGCATGCATCGAGGTGTTCAGTCGCGTCTGTGCCCAGGCAGCAAGCAGGGACGGTCGGGCCAGCCTCAACAGTGACTCGACCTGTTGCGCCGCGGCGGGCACGTGCTCAGGGACCGCCGCGACCAGCCGTGCCCAGGTCCGCTCCCCCGGCCCGTCCACCGGCACCGACACCTGAGCCACGTTCGGGCGCGCCTGGACAGCCGCGGCTCGACCGGCCACCACCGCGTCGCCGACCACGAGGGCCACCGCAACGGTGTCCAACTCGCTGTTCAGCACGCCGAGCACGCCCCGGATGCTCGTCTGCTCGGCAAGACGCTCGGCGCACCGCGCCTGCCGCAGGGCCCGCGCCGACGCCGGCGCGCTGACCTGTGCGGCAAGGCGCAGCGCGACATCGACCGGATCCTGGTCGATGAGTAGCAGAGCCATGGTCAGCCGCTGGGCCAGCGCCGTGCCCGACGGCGCGGCGACCGCCCTCGGCACTACCACGCCCGAGGCGTTGCGCTCCCACGCCAGGTGCAACGCGGCCGCCAGGGACCAACCACCCGTCGCTACCTCGGCATGCAGGACTACCAGGGAGTGCGGGGTGCAGCGGCGTAACCGGTCGAACGTCTCGGCGAGGATCACCTGCTCCACCCGCCGGGACGGGTCGGGTAGTTGAACCGTTTTCGCCGACGCGAGCGGATCGACCCGGATCAGCTCCGAGAGCAGGATGGGAAGGGTGGACGGGCGCGGTTTCATCGGAGGCTCCTCACCGCCGCCTCGGATGGTCCAGATGGATGCCGTGGGAACTGAGGCCCACCATGGCCAGGCCCTCAGGGGAGTACCAGACCGCATCGGCGCGCGTGACCAGCACGTCGAGAAGGTCGCCCGGCTCGAGGCTGTCCAGGGTCGCAAGCTCACCGCGCGAGACATCCACCAGACACAACAGGTCCGGCGCGGCCGCGACCAGCGAACCATCGGCAAAGACCGCGACGATCTCGCTGCGAAGTTCGATCCGAAGTTGCCTGCCCCGACCGCCGATCTCGTCTATCACCAGGCTGGACGGGTGCGCGGGCATGGTGAGATCGGTGGGCCGGCTCAGGTGTTCCAGCTCGACGATCCGCCCGCGACCGATCCGCCGGCAGCCGGTGATAGCCGCCAGACGGGTCACGAGCAAGTCGGGGTCGGTGCGCTCCAGCAGCAAGCGTCCGACATTGATCAGCCGCGACACCGTGCCAGGCAGGGCCGCGCGCCGCAGCACTCCAGCTGTGGTGGGGTAGGCCGCCAGTGCCGCCCAGCCGCCAAGGATGTCGACGTTCGCGCGTAGCAGCCGGTCGGCCCGCGGCCCGGTCGGCACGTCGATCAGCACGCTCTCGCCGGTTGGGCCCTGCGCCACCATCGGCGCCGGTGAAACGCCGGCCAGGTGCATCGCGGTCTGGTGGATCAGGGCGTAGGTACGTCCCATCCCGTCCGCATCCAGCAACGGCACCCCCAGCTGGGACGCGGCAACCACGGGCACCAGGGCGCTGACGGTCGCGGCGGCCAATGGGTATACCGCACCGAAACTCACCTGTTGCAATCGCTCGATGTGCTGTACGGCACGGGCGAACTCGTCCCCGGACGGTGGCACGTCAGCGAGTGCGGAGCCTGAGCCCACCACGCAGAGCGAGACGCAGGGCGTGTCCGGATCGATCGACTCCGGCCGTCGTAGCACCACTGGGCCGTTGCGGTTCAGCAGTCCGGTGAGCCATGCCGTGAGCGATGACTTGCTCGCATCCCCCACTGCCGGTGAGTAAAACCTTGCTCCCTCGTACAGCGCGGTCACGTCCGCCGCGGCTATCGAGGCGATAGCGCCGACGTAGCCCGAGGCCGCTGCGGGTCTCACGGCGACACCGGTTCCCGGATGGCCGCGCGGCCGGCTTCGGTGTCGGGCGCACCAGCCACCCGCACTCGGACCCGCACCATGCCGGACGGGCTATACGGAACGGCCACCGTCGAGACCTCGGCGATATAGGTCGACCCGGGCGCGGCTCCGTTGGCCATCACGATTGCGGTCGCGCGCTGCTCGGCGTCCTGGCGCACCCGCTCGAGTTGGGGCGCCGAGCGGATGAAAGCCACTTCATCCAGCCAGGACGTCGGCTGGCTCACCGCAGCGCCGGTGCAAGCCAGCTCTGCCGCATCGCGATCGGTCAGCACCACCGGTACGTCAGTTACCCGACGCAGCTCTCCGTCCTCGGGCGACGGCCCAGGGTCAGGCGCGAGTACCGCGGTGGGCACCACGAGTTCGGTGCCGATGCCGGCAAGCTCACCGGAACGCACCACAACCAGGCCACGACGTACATCTCCGGCGACCTGGCCGCTCGGGCGTGGCAGCAGGATGCGGCAATCTAGGATGCCTTTGAGATACGCGGCCCCGCGCAACTGCAGGGCATCGTCGGCGCCGAGAGCGACGACGGGCAGTGCCCGAACCTGCGCCGGTGTGCTGTAGCCACCGTCACCGCGGGCCACCCGCAAGGAGGCCTTCGGCGCCGAGCGAGCCAGCGCGCGCTCACATCGCCGCAGCAGGCGGTCGGTGAGCGCTGCGAGCGCGCAGTCAAGAGTCACCGTGGCCTCGCGGGCGACCAGTCCCTGACCGCCGAAACCGCTGGCGGCCGAGATTCTGGCGTCCGGTAAGGCAGCTTGGACCGCGTCGGCGACGTCACGCTCGTGCTGCGGCTGAGCCTGCGAGCCGGCACCGACGATGGCTACGCGGGTAATGGCGGCGGCCTGTAGCTCCCGGCAGAGTTCAACCACACCGGTCACGTCGAGCGGACACAATTCGTTGCCGAGCAGATCGTGGCCGCCGGCGACCGTGAACCGCCGCGCGATCAACCGCTCGACCAGCTCGGCCGGCGACCGGGCCAGGGCTGGATCGCTCGCTGCTCGCGGAACAATCCGGATCACCATGACGAGTGGCACATCCGGCAGCGGCTGCACCACGGCCGCCAGCAGCACCTGCGAGATATCGACCGTCACTGCTTCGAGCGCACCCGGCGCGGCGCGGACGACCGCCGCGAGCAGCTCGTCTATCGCGTGCGGCCCTGCCGCGACCGGCGGAAGAGGACGAACGTCCCCGCCCTGGATCACCACCGCGTCGCAACGATGGTGCCGCAAGCTGATTCCCGCGTACACGGGTTCTCCGACTGGGGGCGACATTCGAGAAGGGTATGCGTGGCTAGCGAGCCCGCTTGCGCAGCCACCGATCGACGCCGACGGCAAACAGGATCAAGCACCCCTGCACGACCTGCTGGTAGGTGGTGTTCCAGCCCAGCAGGTTGAATCCGTTGCCGATCAGCGTCAGCAACAATGCCCCCACAACCCCACGCCAGATCGCGCCCTCGCCGCCGACAATGCTGGTGCCGCCGATGACAGCAGCCGCAATCGCCGACAGCTCCAACCCGGTCGCCATGCTCGACTGTGCCGAGCCGGCACGCGAGGCGAGGATGAGACCGGCCAGCGCCGAGCACATCCCGCTGACCACGTATACGGCGACGTGGATTTGGCCCACCCTGATGCCGGAAAGGCGAGCAGCCTCGGAGTTGCCGCCGACCGCGTACACGCGCCGGCCGAAGGTGGTCGCCGAGACAACGATCCCGATGACGGCGACGACGATGATGAACAGGATGGTCGCGGATGTGAGGTTGAACAGCGACGGCCAGGTCAGGACGCCGAAGTCGGTCCCTTGGCTGCTCAGCGGGTACACGATCGCACCCGCGGTGAGGACGACGGCCAGGCCGCGGTAGATGATGCTGGTCGCAAGGGTGGCGATGAAGGAGTTGACCCCGCTGCGCACCACGATGGTTCCGGTGATCAGTCCCAGCACGGCGCCCGCGAGGACGGCTGTTCCGAATCCGAGCGGAACACCGACCGCCCGGACCGCCTTGACCCCGATGATCGCCGAGAGCGCCAGTGTCGCGCTCGCGGTGAGGTCGAAAACTCCGCTGAGGATACATACCGTCGCGCCGGCCGCGAGCAGACCGATGACCGCGCACTGATCCAGCAGGTTGACCATGTTGGCCGTGGTGAGGAAGGTGTCGGTGCTCAAAGACAGCGCGACAACGATCGCGACGGCCGCGACGACAATGCCGTAATCGCGAACGCGGAAGGCGCGGCGCACGCTGGCGTCCGGGTCGGCATGCGGCGCGGCGCTGGTCTTCTTGGCAGCGTCGATGGTCACGTGATTTCTCCTTCGTCTCCAAACGCAGCGGCGATGACGACTTCGCGCGGCGTGCCGCGGGGGAAGTCGCCGACCGCACGCCCGTGCCGCAGCACGAGCACTCGGTGCGAGAGCCCGAGCAGCTCTTCGATCTCGGAAGACACGCAGATGACGGCCATTCCCTCAGCTGCGAGCCCGGTGATGAGGTGGTGGATCTGTGCTTTGGCCGCGACGTCTACGCCACGGGTCGGCTCATCGATCAGCAGCACCCGCGGCGAACGCAGCAGCCACTTGGCGAACAGAGCCTTTTGCTGGTTACCACCTGACAGCGTCTCGACAGGGGCATCCTTGCGCGCGACCCGGATGTCCACCGCGCGGGAGACATTGTCGACGGCTGTACGTTCGGCTGCTCGGTGCACGAAGGGTCCCCGTCGTCGCTCACCGAGCGAGGCCAATGCGACGTTGTCCTGTACGGAGCGGGCCATCACCAAGCCCTGTTCCTTGCGCGACTCCGGCACCAACGCCACGCCGGCCGACATGCTGCGACGCGGGCTCATCGAAGTGATCGTCGTGCCATCGACCTCGATGACGCCATCGACGGCCTTGTCGGCGCCGAACAGCAGCCGCAGCGTCTCGGTGCGGCCACTGCCCACGAGACCGGCAATGCCGAGGATCTCGCCGGCGCGAACGGTGAGATCGACATCGTGCACCAGCCCCCTGCGCAGACCGCTGGCAGACAGCCGCACCGGCGCGTCCGGCGGCACCGGCGCCGGTTCGGGGTACAGCATGTCGACCTCACGTCCGACCATGTGCCGCACCAGCGAACCCGGCGTGTGGTTGGCAACGTCGTCGCTCAGGACGAGCGAGCCGTCCCGCAGGACGGTGACCCGGTCGGCGACCCCGAGCACCTCGTCCAGGAAGTGGGATACCAGGATCACCGTTGTCCCATTGGCGGAAAGTCGGCGGATGAGTTCGAGCAGGTTCGCTTTCTCATGCTCGGCCAGCACGGCGGTGGGCTCGTCCAGCGCCAACACGCGTGCGCCGCGACCCAGCGAACGCAGGATTTCGACCTGCTGTTGGGTTCCGATGGGCAGCCGGTCGACCCGCTCGCGTGGATCGACATCGAAGCCGGTGAACTCGATGAGTTCATCGAATCTGCGGCGGTCCGCCCGGGCTTGGCGGAATCCCAGACGATTCGCCCATCGCGCGAGAAAGACGTTCTCGAGTACCGACAACACCGGCACCAACGCCCCCTCTTGGGAGATAAGGCTGACGCCATGGGCGATTGCGTCACGCGGATTGCCGACGCTCACCGGCGCGCCGTCGAAGTGTAGGGAGCCGGTGTCGGCGCGAATCGCGCCGCCCAGAATCTTGAGCAGGGTGCTTTTGCCTGCGCCGTTCTCCCCCACGAGGCTGTGCACCTCGCCCGGGGCGATGTCCAGGTCGACGTCGCGAAGCACCGACACGCCGCTGTAGCGCTTGCCGACTCCGCGTACGGCCACCGCCGGCGCTCGGTTACCGGTACGTGTCATCGCGTCCTCCAGTCGGGCCCCGGTGTGAAGTGGAGCGGGGACGGCGTGCTGCACCGTCCCCGCTTCGGCTGTGTCAGTCCGAGTAGTCGGCGGTGACCCCGGCAAGCGTCTGCTTCGTGCCAAGGCAGGCGAACTTGGTCAGGTCGCAGGTGGCCATGGACGTCGGTACGTTCTTTCCGCGCGCCTTGTCCAGCCCAAGCTCGGCCGCCTTGGCGCCATCGGCCTTCTCAGGTACGTCATAAATCGCAAACCAGGCTCCGGAGTTCACCGCGGCAAAGGCCTGAGTCGAGCCGCCGTTGCCGATGAACTGAATCTTCTTGCCCTTGGCGAGCGGAGCCGCACCTTCCAACGCCTGCGACGAGCCGATCACCACGTTGACGCCGGGGTGCGCCTGCAACAGGTTCTGCATCGCCGTCCGGCCGCTGTCCTGGGTGTAACCGCCGACGAGGTTGGAGATCACCTCGGCGCCACCGGCTCGAAGATCGTCGACTGCTGCTTTGGTTCGGGCCGTGTCCAACGGGAAGTTGGCGAAGCCCTGTAGATAGGCCACCTGGCACTTGCTGACGTTTGCGGCCTTGCAGGCCTGGATCCCGAGCTTGGCCAGTCCCTTGCCGTTCACCGTGGGCGGATCGATGATGTTGATCGTGCCGGGCACCTGCGGCTCGGCGGTGTCGTAGCGGCCTCCGATGGGGGTGAACTCGGCGACGACCGTGATGCCCGCGGCGATCGCCTGCTTGACCGGGTTCACCATGGCCGTCCCGTCGTTGGCCTGGATGATGACCACGTCGTAGCGCTTGGACGTCACGGCGTCCTGCAGCTGGTTGACCTGGGTGGGGGCGTCGAAGTTCGCGTCCAGGAAGGTCGCCGACGCGTTGTGCGCCGCGGCGTATTCCTGAACTCCGGCCCAGCCTGCCTGCGCGAACGAGTTCGCCTTCGCGAACCCGAGGAAGCCGATGCTCAGTTTCTTGTCCTGCGATACTGACTTACTCGCGGATGCGGCGCCGGTGGTTCCGGCCGTGCCGGACGAAGGCTTGCTGCACGCTGCAGCCGTCAGCGTCAGGGCGGCGGTCGCACCGACCGCCAGAAGTCGAACAGCTCGTGTCACGGGTACTCCTCAGACATTAGGAATGGCGGGAAGTCGTGGGTGGACATACTCACCGCGCGGTCACGAACTGATAAATTGCGCCAACAATCGGTTCGCTCCACTCGGTGTCCAGCAGGGTGGCGAGCTGCCGGGACACAGCAGCGCGCCAGGGATCATCGATCCACCGCTGGTAGTCCGCTGGCCCGTCCCAGTCGGCGATGACCAGGTGGGTGGCGGAAGTGCCACTGATGGACCGCATCAGAACGGCGTCTCGGCAACCGGTGAACTGCCGGGCACGCGTCAGGACCCCCTTCTCGTCATAGAACTCTTCGAGCGCACGGCCCTGTCCGGTCGCCGCACGAAGGGTGAGGACACTGCGGATCACTGGCGCTCCCCTCGTTCTAGCTGGTCGATTGCGAAATGCTGTCGTCGTGAACGACGGCGCGAATGTGCGCCGAGCACAGCCTCCGGCGAGCTCGATGTGCAGCGTTCCGGCATGCCGGATTCGTTCCGCGCGGGACTGAACCCGAGTCGGTTGACACCCTCGATACCGATGTGTCAGCGTACGAATGATTCGCCGTGCCAACCGGCGAGGATCAATCGGCTGACCGGCAACCGGCTCGTCATGCACCATCGTGACCGAGGGACAACGGCTTCTGGGTCGGCCTGCTGCACCAGCACGTCGCCGCGCCACGGAATGGTCCGTGCCGCACCCGGGTGTGCTGCGCATAAATCCCTCGAACTGCCGATGTCGGCACATCCGCCGCGATGGCCGCCTCGCTCCGTCGCACCCTGGCGTGCGCACGACGAATGAAAGGCGAACCCATGACCAGCAACAGCCGCATCGCGATCGATGTCGGCGGCACATTCACCGATGTCGTCGAACTCTCATCGGCCTCCGGCGAGCTACGTTTCGACAAAGTGCCCACGACGCCTTCCGCGCCGACCGCCGGCGTGATGGACGCCTTCGGCGTCACCGACTCGGAACTGCCGGACGTCACAATGTTCACGCACGGCACGACCCTCGGGCTCAATGCGCTGCTCACCCGCACCGGCGCCCGCGCCGCCGTCATCGGCACCCTCGGCTTCCGCGACGTGTACCTGCTGGGCCGGACCGATCGTCGGACGAACTACGACATCACATACCGCCCGCGGCCGGCCCTGCTCGAGCGCTACGACACCTTCGAGGTGCCCGAACGCAGCCTGTTCGACGGCTCGGTGCACCAGCCGCTGGATGTCGAGGCTGCGCGCGTCGTGGCCAGTACCGTGGCCGAGCGCGGCTACGACTCGGTCGCGGTGGCGTTTCTGCATTCCTACGTCAACCCGGCGCACGAACTGCGGATGCGCGAGATCCTGGCAGAGCTGGCACCGAACGTGGCAGTGACCCTCTCGCACGAGTTGTCCCGCGAGTACCGGGAATACGAGCGGACCAGCACTGCCGTTCTGGACGCGTACGTCAAGCCGATCGTGCGTCGATACCTGGAGACGCTCGAGGGTGAGCTGGCCGCGGGTGGGTTCAGCGGACGGTTTCTGATGACGCGCTCGGGCGGTGGCGCGATGACCGCCCGTTCGGCGAGGGAGCAGCCCGTCAGCCTGATCCTCTCTGGGCCTGCCGGCGGAGTGATCGGTGCGGCGGCATTCTCCGAGCTGATCGGCGAGCAGAACCTCATCACCATCGATATGGGCGGAACCAGCCTCGACGCCTCGCTGATCGTCGGCGGCAAGCCGGTTCTGCACCAGGGCGCGGAGTTCGAGCAGTTGCCGATCAACACACCGTCGCTGTTCATCCACACCATCGGCGCGGGCGGTGGCTCGATCGCCTGGCTCGACGGGGCCGGAGCGCTCCAGGTCGGTCCGCAGAGTGCTGGCGCTGACCCCGGCCCGGCATCTTACGGCCGCGGCGGCACCATCCCTACCTTCACCGACGCGGCCCTGGCGATCGGATATCTGGGCACCGCTACACCGCTCGGTGGAAGGCTCACGCTGGACGACAAGCTCGCGATTGCCGCGCTCGAACCGCTGGCGACCGAGGTGGGGCTGAGCGCCCTTGCGCTCGCGCGCGGCATCGTGCGTATCTCGACGACCAAGATCATGGGCGCGGTCCGCTCGATCACCGTCGAGATCGGCCGGGATCCGAAGGACTTCGCGCTGCTGTCCTTCGGGGGTGGCGGCGGGCTGGTCGCCGTCGACGTCGCGCACGAGCTGGGTATCCCCACCGTGATCGTGCCGCCGGGGCAGGGGGCATTCTCTGCCTTCGGCATGCTGATGGCCGATGTCCAGCACGACTTCTCGCGCACGACGGTCTTCCCGCTGGCCGCTCTGAACGCGGAACGGCTGGCAGACAGCTATGACCCGATGACAGCGCAAGCGCGTGAGCAGCTCGGGACCGAGGGCTTCGCCGAGGATGAGCAGGTCCTCACCCGCAGTGTGGACGTCCGTTACGCGGGCCAGGAGCACACCGTCACCGTGTTGGTGCCCGAAGGCATTGCCGACGTGGCGACCGCAGTCGAGGCCGCCTTCGCCGAACTGCACGAACGTCAGTACGGCCACACCATGGAGGACCCGATCGAGGTCACCACGATGCGGTTGCGTGCCACCGGAATCGTCGACAAGCCGAGCCTGCCGAAGATGGCATCACGCGGCTCCGGTGCACCCGAGCCGGACGGCGTCCGTTCGGTGTATCTCTCCGTCGACGAACCGACGGCGAGCTACCGGCTGTACACCCGTGAATCCCTGCTGGCCGGCGACAGGATTGCCGGCCCCGCAGTCATCTCCGAGCACACCGCCACGACCGTCATCCACGCCGCCGACCGACTTACGGTAGGCGAGCACGGCGAGATGATCATCACCGTCGGCAACGAGTGGAAGGCCTGAGCACCGATGAATGACTCGATCACCACAGAGATCATCAGGCACGGTCTGCTGGCCGCTGCCGAAGAGATGGCCCGCAACCTGTGCCGGACGGCCTACAACACGGTGGTTTATGAGATTCACGACTACGGCATCGGCATTCACGACGCCAACGGCGACGTGGTCGCCGACGCCCCGGGTATCGCCGTGTTCACCCGCGGAAACGACCACGGCATCAAGGAGGCCATGACGTTCCTGGGCGTCGACAAGATGCGACCGGGCGACGTCTTCCTGTTGAACTATCCGTACTGGTCCTCGGCTCACACCCTGGACCCGCTGGTGTTCGCGCCCGTCCATGTCGAGGACGAACTCGTCGGTTTCGCTTCCTGCCGGATTCATGTGCTCGATCTGAAGCAGAAGGATCCGGGCTACGTCCTGGACTCCACTGACATGTACCAGGAAGGGTTGTTCTTCCCCGCGACCATGCTCTATCGCGCCGGCGAGCCGAACGAGGATATCTTCAACATCATCCGATTCAACAGCCGGTTACCGGAGCGCACTGTCGGCGACATCCAGGCGCAGGTGTCGGCGTGCTTCACGGGCGTGCGCCGGACACGGGAGATCGCCGAGAAGTACGGCACGTCGACGCTCGTCAACGCGATGGAGGCCATCAACGATCACGGTGAAAAGCTGGCCCGGCTCGCCCTCGCCAAGCTGCCGAAGGGCACCTGGACCGCACACGACTTCGTCGACTCCGACGGTATAGACCTTGACCGCATGATCAAGATGAACGTGACCGTCACCGTGGCCGATGACGAGATGATCATCGACTGGACCGGCAGCGACCGGGATGTGCGCGGGCCGATCAACCTGCCGGTCGGCCAAACCGCGGCCTTCTGCAGCCTGATCTTCAAAGCGATGACTACTCCCGACACATCCGTGGTGGCGGGCAACTTCCGGCCGCTGCGGGTGATCACCGAGCCCGGCTCGGTCATGCACGCGGTGCCGCCGATGCCGACCTTCACACTGTGGACCGCCTTGATCGGCGGCGAGGTGGTGCTCAAGGCGCTCGCGCAGGGCATGCCGGAAATCGTGCCGGCCTGCTCCGGCGGTGACGTCTGCTCGATGATGGGGCTGGGCATCAATCCCCGCAATGGTGAGGCGTGGCTCGAGGCAACCAACGAAGCGGTCGGCTTCGGTGGACATGCCGGCGGCGACGGCGCGGACGGCATCATGCACCTCTCCGAGCCTGGCTGCCGCAACAACCCGGTGGAGGTTCTCGAGACCAAGTCCCCGATGTTCATCGAGTCCTACGGTTATCGGCCCGACAGCGGCGGCGCGGGACGGCACCGTGGTGGCGTCGGCGTCGGGCGAGCGTACCGATTCACCGCGCGCTCCAGTGGGATCTGCCTGGTGTACAAGACAAAAACGAAGCCATGGCCGATCGCTGGCGGCTCCGAGGGCGATAACAACCACGTCGTGCTGAACCCGGGAACCGACCGCGAGATCGTGCAGGGGGGAAGCTACAACCACCTCGAAGCCGGCGACGTGCTGCTGAACAACACCGGGGGCGGTGGCGGTTACAGCGATCCGTTCCAACGCGAGCCGGCCCGCGTCGCGCACGACGTGCGCAACGGCTTCGTATCGGTTGCGGCCGCCGAGCGGGAGTACGGTGTGATCGTGGATCCAGAGACCTTCGTGGTGGACGGGGAAGCCACGAGCCTACGGCGAGAGCAGGCGGTGTGAGCACCCTGTCGGTAGTCAACGCCCTGGTCTTCGACGGGGTGTCGGATGAGCTCGTCGACGGACCGGTGCATGTGGTCGATGGCCGCATCGCCGCTGTCGGTGGACCGGAGCAGCCAGCCGATCACATTCTCGACGCGCGCGGCGGAACGGTGCTGCCGGGGCTCATCGACGCTCACTGCCATGCCTACGGCATCGATCTGGACATGCTGGCGTTGGAGTCCCGTCCACTGAGCTACGTCGCACTGGCCGCAGCCCGTCGGCTCGGCGCTGCGCTGGCGCGTGGATTCACCACTGTGCGCGACCCTTCCGGTGGCGACGCCGGGCTGGCTCGGGCCATTGCCGAGGGCCTGATTCCAGCGCCGCGCTACCTGTGGACCGGTCCGGCGCTGAGCCAGACCGGAGGTCACGGCGACGTCCGCGCCGCGGACAGTGACGTGTGCGGCTGTTCCGCGCACACCGTCGAGGTTGTCGATGGTGTGGACCCGCTTCGGCGAGCCGTGCGGGAGCGGTTCCGACGCGGTGCCCACGCCATCAAGATCATGACCTCGGGTGGTGTCGTGTCACTGACCGATCCGATCCGCATTCCGCAGTATTCCGATGACGAGATACGCGCCGTGACAGAGGAGGCGGCTCGACGCGGCAGCTATGTCGCGGCGCACGCCTACTCGTCGGAGGCGATCCGCCACGCTATCGACAACGGGGTGCGCAGCATCGAGCACGGAAACCTGCTGGACGCCGACACCGCCGCGGCCATGGCAGCCGCCGGCGCCTTCTTGGTGCCGACCTTGGCTACCTACGACGCCATGGAGCGGCGCGGGGCCGATGTCGGCATGGCCGCGATCTCGCGACAGAAGAACCGCGAGGTCCTCGAGGCGGGACGCGAAGCCGTACAGCTCGCTCGGACAGCCGGCGTGCGTGTCGGTTTCGGCACCGACCTGATGGGCGCACTGGAGGACGAGCAACTCAACGGACTGCGGCTGCAGGTCGAGCTGGACGGGGTGCTGACCGCACTGCGCTCGGCGACCTCGGTCAACGCCGAGCTGATCGGTCGGTCCGATCTCGGACGCATCCAAGAGGGCGCCGTGGCCGACCTGCTCATCGTAGCCGGCAACCCGGTGGAGAACCCGGCCGTACTTTGGTCCGACCGGACCAAGCGAATCGTGCTGCAGGGCGGCGTCCAGATCTGACCGGCGTGCGGCCGTACCGGGCTGGCACGTCATGGGCGCCCCATGATTGCGTCGGCGGAGGAAGACCGCGCTATTCAGCAAGAGCTGATGGGCTGCTACCCGGGACTATGCCCGGAGCTTCGAGGATGGTTTCCAGCATGGTGACCAGGCGATCGTGGTCCCGATCCCCGCAGTCGCTGGTGGACGGCGCATTCGGCGGCCGACTCTTACTCGGCCGGCTCTTGCGACTGGTCGACCGGATGCGCGACGCAGCCGGCCCGGTGCACCTGCGCGGTGATGGCGGACCGCAGGGAGTCTGTGTCGAGGCCGTGCGCCCGGTCGTGATCGGCGACGGTGCCGAAGCGGTGCAGCTCAGCCTGGCGCACGCCGTGGCTGAACAGTCGGTGTGCGCGGTGCCCGAGCGCGTCGTTGATCTGCGCGGCTGCGGTGCCCGCGAGGTAAGGCTCCACGAGCACGACCGTCGCTGCGGAATCCGATCCCGCAGCGAGCACGCGGTCGGTCTCGGCCGCGAGGGCGGCGGCGTCGAGCGGGCGGACGGTCCGCACGTGCAGCACCGTGACGTCCAGGTCGTCGACGGCCGCACACACCCGATCCAGCAGCGGTCCCACGGCGAGCACCACCGCGTCGCGGCCTCGGCGCACGACCGCCAGGCCGCCGGTTGACGGCGCCGCCGTCTGCGCGCTGAGCCGCAGGTAGGTCCGGGCCCGCCGGTCCACCGCGTCCAGGAGCAGCGGCCGCACATCCGCCGCGGCCGACGGCACCTCGATGTGCCAGTCCCCCAGCGTCGACAGCAACGCGACGTCGCCCGGAGCGTGATGCGTCCGCCCGTACGCGGGCTCGTCGTACGAGGCGCCGATGGACACCAGCACTGCGGGCACGTCCTGATGGCTCAGGTCCAGCTTGATCTGCTCGAACGCACGCTCGATCAGGAACGTGGCGTAGGTGTGCACGATCGGCACCATTCCGGCCAGCGCGAGCCCACCGGCCACGCCGACCAGAGCTTGCTCGCGGATACCGACGTTGATCACACGATCGCGCAGGCGGTTCGGCACGCCGGCGAAGGCGACGGTGGAGATATCCGCCAGCACAACCACCGCATCGTCACGGGTGTCCAGTGCTTCGATAGCGGCATCGACGAACGCGACGCGCATCAGGCGGCCTTGTCCGCGACCCGTACGACGACGGCGTGCGGTCGGCGTGGATCGCGATGGCGCAACGCCGTGACCAGGGCATCGCGGTCGCCGCCCTCGACCGTCGTCGTGCCCCAACCCTCCACAGCGAAGCGGGCGCCGATGCCGCCGGGCCAGCCGAGGCTCGCGCTGCGGTTGTCGACCACTACGGCCGTCAGCCCGTCCAGGCCGAAGCGTCCCGCGACCGCGATCGCCTCGGCGTTGCTGCCCTCGTCGAACTCGGCGTCGCCGAGCAGCGCGATCATCCGACCGGTGTTCCGGTGCAGCCGCACGGCCAGCGCGGTTCCGACGGCCAGCGCCAACCCATGGCCGAGTGAGCCGCTGGAGATCTCCACGCCGGGCACGCGCAGCCGGTCCGGGTGCAGTCCGAGCGGGGAGTCGTAGTCGCGAAACGTCGGCAGCACGTCGGGGTCGAAGAACCCGTACGCGGCCAGCACCGCGAAGTAGGCCATCGGCCCGTGCCCCTTGGACAGATAGAAGCGATCGCGGTCAGGGTCGTCCAAGGCGTCGGGTGACACGTCGAGGACGTCACCGTACAGCGCCGAGAGGACGTCGAGGACGGAGGTGGCACTGGCGTCGTGTTTTTCGTCGCCCGTTTGCCGGGCCATGAAGTCGATGATCTGGGATCGGGTTGCATGCGTGTTCATGCGGCAACTCTCATACCTCAAGTGCACTCGAGGTCAAGCCGCTACGGTGAGGCGATGGAGACCACGCTCAGCATCGGGGATTTCGCCGCGCGTTCGGGCGTCAGCGTGTCCGCGGTGCGCTTCTACGAGCAGAACGGCCTGATTAGCTCGACGAGGACGTCGGGCAACCAGCGGCGCTACGCCCGCACCGAACTGCGCCGGCTGGCCGTCGTGCGCGCCGCGCGGCAGTTGGGGATTCCGCTGGCCGACATCCAGACGGCGCTGGCGACACTGCCCGACGGTCGAGCGCCGACGCGGCGCGACTGGACCCGGCTGTCGCGGCGGTGGCGCGCGACGATCGACCAGCGCATTGCCGATCTGCAGTCGCTCAAAGACCGGCTGGACGGGTGTATCGGCTGCGGCTGTCTTTCCCTGCGCCGCTGCGCGCTCTACAACGCCCAGGACGTAGCGGCCGAGTTCGGCGCCGGGCCGCGACTGCTGCTCGGTACCGAGGTCCAGTAGCGCTCTGCGCTGGAAGCGACGCCGTAGCCGGTTCTCAGGGATCACGGTGTTGGGGTCTCATGGTTCTTGGCTGGGCCACGACGCGTGGGTGACTTCACCGCCGCGGACAGACACGATGAGCGCTACCGCCCCACCGTCGCGTTGATATAGCTCGTAGGAACCAGCGGTCAGTTCGGCGAACACCGCGGTATGCAGGATTCGCCCGTTGGCGGGTCTACCGAGGACGGCGACGTGCAGCAGGTGGTGCTCGTGCCCGGATGCGTGATGGGTGTGTACGTGCGTGCCAGTCGAATGGTCCGACGAAGTAGGTCGAATCTCGATTTCGACGCCTTCGAGTTGCGCCGGCGCCGAGACGATCAGAGCGCCGATGTCGCCCCCGATGTCGAGCACGACCGATCCTTGGCCGGCATGGGTATTGTCCTCGGGCATGTGCGTGGCTCCTATGGGCGGTGCCCGGCGGCCTGCTGGCCGCCGGGACCGCGGTGTTCTGAGCTTGCCCGATCAGCCTTGGCCGATCAGCCTTGGCCGATCAGCCTTGGCCGATCAGCCTTGGCCGATCAGCCTTGGCCGATCAGCCTTGGCCGATCAGCCTTGGCCGATCAGCCTTGGCCGATCAGCTTTGGTCGAGCAGCCTTGGTCGATCAGCTTTGGTCGATCAGCTTTGGTCGATCAGCTTTGGTCGACGGAAACAGGCCCCGGCTTGTACTGGTAGCCGCCAAGGGGTGTAGCGAGATAGGGGAAGGTCCGCGGGTAGGCACCGTTCGTGTTGTGGGTGCCGTCGGTGACTCCCGCGGCTGCAGCATCAGGTCGGAAGCTCGGATCGACCAACGGAATGGTGAGGCCGGCGATGGCTCGTAGCTCGATGGTCGCGACGTCGTCGAGGACCCGTCGCCCGTTCGGGAATCCGGCGAGGTCCCCACCGAGAATTCCGAGCTCGTTGGGCTTTGCCGCCGGTGGAATCGCTACGTTCAACCGGAGCATGTCGGCTTTCGTGGCACCGGTGTAGTTCTGGAATCCCTTCACGACTCCCTTCGGGATGCCGGTGAGCAGAATGGCATCCAGGTCGGCGCGGGCCTTGGTGTAGGACTTCAGGTGCGGGAACGTAGTCGGATACAGGACCGGCAACAGGGCTGCGAGTTCGGGATGATCGACGTACTTCGCGAACGCGGCATCGGCCGACGGCGGCAACGTGTTCCACAGATCTTTCTTGGCCATCGGAACCAGCAGCTCGTTGAACAGCGGGTTGGCCAGTCGCGAGACCTGCTGAAACGGACCGTGCCCGACGGGGCGTCCGGACGGTCCGCCGTCATACACCCGAACCTTGGGACGGCTGGCAGATGCCCATACGCCGATGACGGAATTCGACTCCAGCACGTCGTCTGCGTCAGGCACATCGCCCCGGCGCGTCAGATCGCTGGTCGGAACCTGCAGGGCGATGCTGTGCACGTTCAGGCCCTGCAAGCCGTTGATGCCCATCGCATCCGCGCTCGGGATCAGGTGGTGGCTCTGGAACGGACGAAGCGTGCCGAGGTCGAAGACACTCCCGGTGTCGACATGGAACGCTTCCGCTCGCTGGCCGGCGAATACCCGCCGTCCGCCAGGCAGTCGATGTAGTGCCTCCGGGAAGAACAGGTCGTCATAGTCAGGCGTGCTCCGGACTCCGACGTTGCACGGCGGTACAGCAAGACCGGAGGCCAGAACGTGTGCGTCGCCGCCGCGCGTGACGCGCGTGACCGAGTAGAACTGCGGTCGGTTCCAGTTCTTGCTGCCCAGCGACAGAATCGGGCCGGTGTTGTAGAGGAAGGTATCCGGGTTACGGATTTCGGTGGTGAACCGGAACTGGTAGCTGATGTCGGCTTGAGCGTCACCGCGGTTGGAGACGTGGATCTCGTAGAGAACGTCGTCTCCGAACTCGTAGAAGTTCGGCCCACCGTTCGGAAGCTGCAAGGGCAGGAAGTTGGCGATGAGAGTGACCGTGTCGGGTCGGTCGGGCGAGATGAAAGCGTACACGTCAGTGTTGTCGGCGACCGGATCCTTGGACGTTTCCGGCGCTTCACGATGCGAGGACATAGTTGACCTTCCTGGGGTCTGGACGTTTACAGGGCGGCGTCGCCGGTTGTCGTCGCGACGCGCGAGATTCGCACGGTGGCAACGGATCAAGTCGCCGCCCGTGAGAAGGAACGGGTTAAGAAGCTGCCCGTGCGAGCCGGTTGACGAGATCATGGTCGTGCACGATTACCTCGCGCTCGCCGATCATCACCGACAGCTCGCCCTTGGATACATCGTGGATGTACGCGACAACGGGGCCGGTCACGGTGACCGCCTTGCTGCTGCTGGGCGTCGAGGCATCGGCCGCCGGGGCCAGAGCCGCGACGCCGACAGCGGCGGCTCCAGCGCCTGCCATGGCCAAGAAACCGCGTCGAGTGGAATCAGTCATTGCCACACCTTCCGGAAAAACCGCATCGGGCGTCACTGTCGCCGGCAGTTTGAAGCCAGCACCATGACCTATAGGGCACATTCGGGCGATGCCGCCGCTGCTACCGAGTCCCCCATCTGCTTCCGGCCAACACACGTCCCCCGCGAAATCGAAGTGTCCCGCCAGATTACGAACCACGCAACTCTGAACTGGGCTGACCAGGCAGCCGGGGACCTCCAATCTACTGTTAGGTGATCTACACCCTCCGCCGTACAGATACCGTGAAATAATAAGGACATCGCGCACCACGGCTCGGCGTAATGGCAGCTGCATGCGCCGCTCGTCCATGGTCACCCGGCACAGTTGCCCAAGCACATAGCGTCCACACTTCGGCGCATACCGAAACGTTCCGGGCCTACGCTGAGGACATGTCGTCAGCACAGACAGCCATGCTCCTCGAACTGCCCGTCGGTCCTGTTCCGGCCGATGGCGCCGCTCGCGCACTACAAACGGTGATGGCCCGCTTCACCGACGGGCCCGAGCACCGGCAGCGATGGGCCGACGTCCTGCGAGTTCTCGAGGACCTTGATCCCGCGTCCGCCCGTGAGCAGCCTGCGCACTCGCCGGGCGCCTGCTCCGACGGCGTACTCGACGCTTCACACCGCCGCAGCTCCGCCTGCTGGACAGCGAGCCTGAGTTGGCAGCCAGCTCCAACATGACGCTGCCCACCCACCTGACGGACTGCACACGACCTCGACTGACATTGAAGGAGACCTGCAATGAGGCGCTATGTGCTTACCGGCGCACCGGGGTGCGGCAAGACCACCGTTGCGGCTGCACTCGGGCAGCGGGGCTACGTCGTGGTGGCGGAGGCAGCGACGGACGTCATCGCCAAACAGCAGGCGCGTGGAGTCGATGAGCCGCGGGAACGCGAAGACTTCCTCGATCAGGTCGTCGAGCTGCAGCGGCAACGCCAACTCGAAGCTGGCGACAACGGCACAGTGCGGATCTTCGACCGATCACCGCTGTGCTCCCTGGCCCTCGCGCGGTACTTGCAACGGCCCGTTCGCTGATCTTGAACGATGAGATCGCCCGCGTGGTCAAGGACAAGATCTTCGAGCAGGATGTGTTCTTACTACGCCCGCTCGGGTTCGTCACCGCGACCGCGGCTCGGCGGATCAGCTACGCGGACTCGTTGGAGTTCGAGCGCATCCACGAAGCGACCTACCGAGAGCACGGGTTCAGACTTGTCGACATCGCGCCTGGCGACGTCCCGACTCGCGCCACGGCGGTCGAAAGCCACATCCAGTCGGCGCTCTGACCGGATGACGATCCGCTACCGACACCAATCGGTGCCATAAATGAGTCGTCGTCTCGCCGCTAGTTTCGGGCTATCGTGGTGTGCAGTTTGCCGTTCCATCTATGGCGCAAGAGCCACCGAGGTCAACCCCGGTCAGGCGCGGCGTGACGCAGATGAGCGCACGTCAGTCCAGGGCTGGCAGGTCGGTGAAGCGCACCAGGGAGGCGACGTTCGTGAGGTCGGCGCGGGTGGTCTCGTCGAGTTGATCGATCATGAGTGAGGTGCCGACGAGTACCGCTCCGCAGCTACGAACGAGCTGTTGGACGGTGCTGGCTTGGCTGCCGGTTTCCGCCCAGTCATCGACGAGTAGGACGCGGTCGCGGGCATGAACGCTGTCGCGTTGGATGAGCAGTTCGTGGTTGTGTCCGCGGTAGTCGCGGGGGGTGGTCAGGCGAGCCTTGTCGCCGGGGAACAGTGATCCGCCTTTGCGAATCGCGATGAACCCGACGCCGAGTTGGATGGCTGCGGCACCGCCGAGCAGGAATCCTCGTGACTCGATGCCCGCGACCGCCGTAATCGACGCGGTGCGAAACGGCGCCACCATGCCTGCCACGACACGCTCGAACGCATCCGCGTCGCGGAAGACGCGCCATACGTCAGCGTGACCCCCGTGCCACTGGAACGTACGCAGCAACGCGGCCCTGCCTGCGGCGACTTCAGCCAAATGATTTTTCCCCACGATCGCAATGCGATCTTACTGAGCGGCGGCCGCTACTCGCAGCAGTCGGCTGAGTTCCTCTGCCCGGGTATGTGCCTCGGCGGCTCGCGTTTCAGCGTCGGCCAAAAACCGGCGCAGCTCGGTCACATACTCATCGACCTGCGCGCGATCGTAGCCGCGCCGCTGCGAATTGAACTCTGGATAGGCCGGCGTCGCCGCCGGGACATCGGCCGCGGCAGGTGTGGTCACGGCGGACGTCGTCGCCGCGCTGGAGTCGAGGTAAGTATCGGTCATGATCAAATTCCCGTCTTGAGAAGTTTCCGGAGTTCGACGCGGTCGGCTCCGGTGCCGAAAGAGGTCACCAGCCGGCTGTGATTCAGCGCGTCACGGATTTCAGGAAGACCACCGGGGGTGTTGCTGACGGCTGCCCGCAGCACCGGCGTCACGAGCACGTAGTCGCAGTCGCGCCAGCCGGCGGGCAGCGCCCGTCGCACCGAGGGGTCCAGGTTGGTGGCGTAGTCGAGCTTGTACATCCAGATGACGCCGAGGTTCGGGTTGAAGCCGCGCCGCACCAGATCGGTCCAGACACTGTTGTCGACAATGATCCGTGAGCGGTGCGCAAGGTGCCCTGAAACCCAGTTTTCGGCCGTCAAAGTATAGTCATTGGCGTTCTGGTGCGCGACGTAGGTATCTGCGTCCGACCACTTCGGCGCGACGTAACCTGCCGCCGCGACTACCGCCGCGCAGGCCAGTAGCGCACTCGCCGCCCGGGTCAGTTGCCTGCGGTGGCTGCCGGAATCGGTTGCGGCGAGTGGGTTGGTGGCCGCGCGAGGCATACCCGCGGACACCAGTAGATCGAACACGGCACCGACGGCCAGCGCCAAGAACGGCAACAGGCCGATGACGTAGGCCATCGGCAGATAGCCCGGACGCAGCGCGAACAACACCGGCAGTAGCACCGCTACCGCAACGAAACGCAACCGGCGCAGGAACAGCAAGGCGACCGCCGCGAGTACGCCGGTGATCGGCAACACCCGGTCGGTGTCGAGCCAGCCGAGAACCACCTGATGTCCCAGCGAATCGGCCGCGAGTGGATTGCCGGTGGATGGCCGCCCGTACAGCTGGAAGCGAATCGCGTCGAACAGGCTGACGTGTCCGGAGCCAGGCAGCAGCTCACCCTTCAGCGCCGCGTACAGCGGATAGAAGATCAACAACAGCACGGCGCTGCTGGTGATCGCGGTGACCGTGAACGAGCGGGTCCGCCGGTCGGCATGCGCCAGGACGGCCACCGCCAGCGCCGGCGCGAACAGCAACGTGGTCTCCTTGGTGAGCACCGCCACAGCGAAGCACGCACCGGCACCCGCCGCGGCCCACATCCTGCGGCGCGGAGACAGCACGAGCGCAAATGAGCCGAGCAGCCAGGGCATTGCGGTGTTGTCCAGTAGCGCGAGCCGCTGTTGCACCACGGCCAGTGGACTTACCGCCAGGGCAAGGACGGCCATCGTCGCACCTATCCGGCCCACTCCGGCACGACGAGCCACCAGCCACGTCAGGGCGGCGGTGAGAACCGCGCACACCAGCGCGAACCATCGTGCCGACAGCACGGCGGCCCCGTGGTTGAGACCGCCGGTCAGGCCGAACCAACCGGCAAGCTGTATCCAGCCGAGCGGCGGGTGGTCATACCAGTAGGTGTAAGGCGCCAGCCGGTGTTGCACCAGCACGGACCAGGCCTGAGAGACGTAGGTGCCCTCGTCGTCCTCGAACGACGGCGAGCCGGCCAGGCCCCGTACGTGAGTCAGCACCAGCAGCGCGAGCACGGCTAGCAGCGCGACCGCGCCGACCAACTGAGCGCGACCGAAACTCGGCCACCGGCCGCGAGCGGCGTAGTCGCCCGGCGCCGGGATCGCGGTTGCCGAGGATGGACGCTCATCCAGTGTCGTCATGTGGTCACCAGCCCCGATTCACTGTTTCCATCGACGTCCTCGCCGAGGAACGTGCCGACATGCTCGGTCTTCTCCCAGCCGCGCTGACCGACCAGCTCGCGAATCACTGCTCGCACAGCGGCCGCCGACAGGATCAGCTGATACGGGACCGTGCCGAGCACCAGCCGGAGATAATCGCTGAGCCGGGGCCGGACGTAGTAGGACCGGCAGAAATCACGCAGGCCGGCGATCTCGAATGCCACCGTCGCCAGCACCGGAATGGCCGGTAAGAACGACAACAACGCCACCGCGACCGGAACCCGCGCCCAGAGCACCATCGCGATCGAGGCGGGCACCGCCAGCCCGGCGAAGGCCTGCAGGAACGGCTGGGCGAGCGTGAACCGGGCGAGGATCCGGCGTCGCCGTGGCAGAGCTCGCCACAGCCCGGCGCGATAGACCTGCAGGAAGCCCTGATTCCATCGGGTGCGCTGTTTGAGCAGCGCGCGAACCGACGGCGGGGTCTCTTCCCGGGTCACGACATGCGGGTCGTAAGCCACCACCGTCCGGGCACCCAGGCTTGACATCCGAACGCCCAATTCGCAGTCCTCCGCGAGGCATTCGGTGTTCCAGCCGCCGGCCGCGCGCAGCCGATCGGCGCGAACGAAGACCGTGTTGCCGCCCAGCGGGATGAAGCCGTGCTCGGCCTGCAGGTGCAGCCTGCTGCGGAACCAGAAGAAGTACTCCAGGCAGTTGCGGACGCTGAACCAGCGAGCTCGGAAGTCGATCAGCTGGACTCCGGACTGAACGATGTCGGCACCGGTTCGCCGGAAGGCGGAATCGACGAAGCGAAGCAGTCGAACGTCGACATCGTCCTCGGCATCGAAGACCCCGATGATCTCGCCTCGACACTCCGGCAACGCGGTCATCAGTGCCTTCGGCTTGTTCTTCGGCCAGGAGTGGTCGATGACCACTCGTATCCGGTGCGGAAAGGCATTCTCGGCGACCCGCGCCTGGATCTCGGTTTCCGGATCGTCGTGACCGATGATCGCGATGACCTCCACGTCCGGATGCTGCGACTCGGCCAGCCGGATGAGGGTTCGGGCCAACACTGCCTGCTCGTGCCGAGCCGGAACGAGCAGGCTGAAGGACAACCGTGGCGCATCGATCGGGCCGCTGAACCCAGTGCTGGAAAGGGTCTCCGGCGTGCGCCAGGCATGCAGCATCCACCACAGGGTGGTCGCCGCCATCGTGAACAGGATCGCGGTGCACAAGAGCACCGCCACTGTGACAAGCCAACTGGACATCTCGGCGCTCACAGCACCCGGACGGCGGCGCTGCGGGTCGATCGATCCTGGCGTCGCCGCCGGACGCTCGAGGACAGCAATAGCCCCAAAGCAAGAGCGCTCAGCGCGGCCGCTCCCGGCGCGGCAACCGAGATGCCGCTGGCCGAGGACGCGCGGCCGGCCACCGGTGCCGCGGACTTCGCCGCCGGTGCGACGGCCGAGCCGGCTTGTGGCGATGTCGTGGCAGCTGCGGCGGTGCTCGAGCCCGCTCCCCCAGCTTCCGACGCCGCCGCGTCACCGGCGCGGGGGAGCGAGCCGGCCGATAGTGAGGCGGAAACCGGGGTAGCTGACCCGCTCTGGCCTTGCAGCCATCGGGGAACGGCCGCGTCCTTGAGTGGGTAACCGCCCGCGGAGACGCTCGGGCTGGTTGCGATGGCACCGCCTGGTGTTGCCGACGAGTTGGCGCCCACTGCTGTCCCGGCCGGCAATACCGACGTGGTTGCTGCCGAGGTGGTTGCTGGTGACCTGGTTGCTGTCGACGACGAACCGGACGTACCAGCTGTCCCGGGCTGCGACACCGATGACCCTGCGGTGGTCACCGGCTGAGCGGTGGTCACCGGCTGAGCGGTGACGGGCGGCTGAACGGTGACCAGCGGTTGGGCGGTGGTCACCGGCTGAGCCGCGGTGACCGGCGGCTGAGTGACCGGCGGCTGAGTGACCGGCGCAGCGGTAACCCTGGCGCCGGGAAACGCCGGCCCCGTTCCAGTGCCCCGGGCCGTCGAGCTCGACCCGGTACCCGGCGCGGTGCTGACCGGCGTCGGAGCGCCCGTCGGGTGCCCGCCCGAGCTCGTCGGGCACGGCCGGGGCAGGTGCTTTCCGACAACATCGCATCGGGTTCCGGGCTGGGCGTCTGCCGCTGCGGTCAGGCTGCCGGTGGCCAGCGTGCCGAGCACGATCGCGAGACCGGCGACCGCTCCCCGACTACGGATGATCTTGTTTTTGGCATGGTTGTCAAGCCGTAGAGTCATTCTGATATTTCCCCCGTGGGCGGCGCGACCGCACCTGTGGTGTTTCACATGGCAAGCGGATAGCGCTTACAGCCGGACCATCGGCCCGGCTGCATGCGCTCTCCACGGTACTGGACCGATCGGTGCCGTTACCCTTCTTACGCTGGGCAATCTAAGCCAGTAGCCGTTAAATCGCACGACACAGAACGGCTGGTACTTTGTCGCCCGGCACTGGCGGCGCAGCATGGTGTGGCGCCCCGACCTCGACATAACGCGGCTCTCCCCGGCCCCGGGGTACGGCAATACCGTCAGCTGCCGTGACGGTCATCACAATCGAGCAAGAGTGGGTGGCAGAGCGTTTCACCGCGGTAACGGTGAGTGTCGACCGATGGCTATCGTGATCAGGATGAACCCGACCTCCGTGGTTGCATGAACTGGGTGGCCGGCGCCGTATAGTTGCGGTGACAATTATCACACCCTGCCTCGCGCCGCTAGCGCCGATATCACCGCGCGCGCCTTACTCCGGAGAGTCAACGACTACTTACCCCGGAGAGTCAACGGGAGTGTGGGCAGACCCGTATTCGTGGTTCTCGCCGCGGGTGTCGACGGATGCCCAAGATGCTGTGTTGTGGCTACGTCGTCCGCCGCACCGGTGCGGTAGCGGTAGGTGGTGCCCTCGTCCAGCACGAGGAAGGTGTCCATGCCGCTGCGTGACCAGTGCAGCACCAGTTGGCCGCAGCGTTCGGCCAGTGTCGCGAGGGTGGTGAATGCGTTGACCTCGATGACCGGTGAATTCGGTGGGGTCGTGATGGGCTGGACCGCGGCCAGCAGCGGTGCGTAGCGGCGCCGGATTGCCGAGGTATGCCGCCGGCTGCGAACAGCAGGCGATCCCACCCCGGTGCTGATGCTGACGGCCAAGGACGGTGAGCATGACGAGGCCGACGCCCTCGATTTGGGCGCCGACGATTACTTGACGAAACCGTTCTCCTACCTGGTGCTGCTGGCTCGGCTACGGGCGCTGTTGCGCCGACGTCAAGGCGACCCGAGCCCGCTGCTGAGTTCGGGCACGTTACGCCTTGACCCGGCCGCCCGCCGCTGCTGGCGCGGCGAGGTTGAGGTGATCCTCACGGCGCGGGAGTTCGCGTTGACCGAGTTTCTGCTGCGCCATAGAGACGAGGTGATCAGCAAGACCGACATCGTGCATCACGTCTGGGACACCCACTTCGACGGTGAACTGAACATCGTCGAGGTCTACATCGCCCGGCTGCGGCGCAAACTCGACGCCCCGTTCGGGACCGCGTCGCTGCAGACCCTGCGCGGCGCGGGTTACCGGCTCACCGACCCGGACGAGGACGACCCGGTATGACGCCTACCCCGACGTCCACTCCGACAGGTTCATCCGCTGCGCGGTGGCGCGGGCGGGGCATGCTCGGGCGCTGGGCCGGCGTGCGGATGCGCGCCACCCTGGCCGCGAGCGTGGTCGTCGCGATCGCCCTCGCTGTTGGCGGCGTGGCGTTGGTGGTGCTGCTGCGGCGCTCGCTCACCCACGGCGTCGATGACACCGCGCTGCTGCGGGCGCGCGATATCGCCGGGCAGCTGCGTGCCGGCAGTCTGCCGGCAACCGTGGCCACCACCGGGCAGGACGCGTCGCTGGTGCAGGTCGTGACGCCCGAGGGTGTGGTCCTGGCCAGCAGCAGCAACATCGTCGGCGAGCCGCCGTTGAGCGGGCCGCCGCCGAGCGGCGCGAACCCGGTGATCCGGACCAGCCATAACCTGGCCGTGGGCTCCACTGGGGAAGCGTTCCGCGTCGTCGCCCTGCGGGTGCCTACCAGCACGCGAACCTACCTCGTCTATGTCGCCACCTCCACCCGATCCATCGATCAGACGACCAGCACGACCAGTGCCCTGCTTATCATCGGGCTTCCGCTGCTGCTGCTGCTCGTGGCCGGATCCACCTGGGCGGTGGCCGGGACAGCGTTACGTCCGGTGGAAGCGATCCGTGCCCGGACGGCGTCGATCACCAGCTACGACCTGTCCGCCCGGGTACCCGAACCGCGAACCCAAGATGAGATCGCCCGCCTGGCCCACACCATGAACGACATGCTCACCCGACTGCAACGGGCAGCCGAGCAGCAACGGCGCTTCAGTGCCGACGCCGCCCACGAACTCCGCACCCCGCTGACGACCCTGCGAACCCGCGCCGAGGTCGCCCTGACCCACCCCGAGCAGACCGACTGGGTCGCGACCACCCGGCTGGTGCTGAGCCAAACCGAATCGATGACCCTGCTCGTCAACGACCTGCTGCTGCTCGCTCGCGCCGACTCCCGCCAGCTGCTGGCCCACCACAGCGGCGTCGACCTCGATGACCTGCTCCTCACCGAAGCCGCCCGACTGCGTGAACAGCACACCCACGACATCACCCTCGCCGCGCTCGAACCCGTCTGCGTGCAGGCCGACCCCGCCCAACTCGCTCGAGCCTTAAGCAACCTCGGCGACAACGCCACCCGTCACGCCCGCGCCCGCATCCAGCTCGCCCTCACCCACACCGCGGACCACGCCATCATCACCATCGCCGACGACGGCCCCGGCATCCCGCCGGACCAGGCAGAGGCCATCTTCGGTCGGTTCACCCGCCTGGATGACGCCCGCGACCACGACCACGGCGGAACCGGGCTGGGCCTAGCGATCGCCCGGGAACTCATCAAAGCCCACAGCGGCGACCTCCACCTCACCCCCACCGGCCCCCTTCCCGGCGCCACCTTCACCATCACCTTGCCGCTGACAGCACCCCCCGACAGCGGCCACCGCCGCGTCACCGCTGGCCCCACCTAGTCACCAACCGGTCAGCGCAGGATGCCGGTGTGGCCGAGTGAGTAGCGGCCGGGCAGCGGCCAGACCGTGAGCCCGTGCGGGGCGGCACCGACCGGGATCTTTCCGATCAGATGCCCGTCGACGATGTATTGGCCGCGGAGCGGCCGAGGTCGCGGTCTTTGTAGCTGTCGCCTTTGAGGGCGATGACTTCGGCGTGGTGGACGAGGCGGTCGATCATGGCGGCTGCGACGACATCGTCGCCGAACACTTCACCCCAGCGGCCGAAGGGCTTGTTGGAGGTGACGACCAGCGAGGCGCGTTCGTAGCGTGAGGTGACGAGCTGAAAGAACAGGTTCGCCCGCCTCTGGTTCGAAGGGCATGTAACCGACCTCGCTTCGGCAAGCTCCTGCACGCTCGGTGCGTCCACGTCATCGGTGTCTACAGGCTCGCGGCGCGCGATCTCGGTTACCGGGTCAATGGTGGTGATCCCCGGTCGAAGCATGGTGATGGAACCATCTTATGGTGCATACCAGACGGTGCTGTGTGCGGTCAGGCGCCCTCCGAGAGCGCCGCACCACGAAGTGAGTCTTCACAAGAACCAAACTTTTGTTTACTTAGTGTAATGACACTGTTACGGTGGGCACCATAGCGGGTGAGCGTCGGAGCCCCGGCACACCCATCGTGGAAGAAATGGAAACCGACTATGCCTCTCTCCCGTACGGCCGCGCTCATCTTGGCCTCGGTCAGCGTCACCGCTTCGGCGGCCCTTACTGCCGGTACCGCAATCGCCGCACCCGCGCACGCCAAGCCGGTCCATGCCAAGCCGGTCCATGCCAAGCCCGTTCCGAAGAAGCCGGTCAAGAAGCCAGTCAAGGGGGCGCATTTCAGCGCGCAGGGGCTGATCGTGTCGGCCACCCCTAACAGCGGCACGGTGACGGTGTTAGCCCACACCCTGCATGATGGGTCGAGGGTCAAGCGTAACCAGCTGCTCACCGTGAAACTCGCCGGCAAGCACGGCCGCGCCCAGGGGTTGCCGGCTCACACCTCGGTGGCAGCCGCGGCGGCTGGGGGGATGACGATCGGGGACAGCATCACCCTGGCTGGCACCTCGACCGGTGTTGGTACTGGTGAAAGTTTCACCGCCACTACTGCCGTGGAACACGCCGCCCCGGCACATGTGTTCCTGGGAACCGTCCTGGCCCTCAACGGCAACATCCTCACCGTGGCAAAGGCCGCTGAGGCCAGCGACGATCCCAATGAGAACAGCGACGGCTCAGACAGTTTCACCGTCGACATCGGCAGCGCCACCGTGACCCTCGACGGGGCAACAGGCGCCCTGGCGCCCGGACAGAGCGTGGCCGTCCTCGGCGAAGGTGACAGCGACACCGTGCTGGCCTCATCGGTGTTCGCTTTCTCCACCGTCCCGACGGTGCTCGGCGGCGAGGTCAGCACCGTCACCGGCACCGCCGTCACCCTCACCAGCGACGACACCAGCAGCACCGTCGAGCTGGCAGGCGTCCCGCTGTACCTCAACGGCAACCCCAGCGCCACCCCCGGCCAACTCACTACAGACGCCCACCTCCTGATCCTGGGCAGCACCGACCCCGGCGGCGCCTTCACCCCCACCCTCGCCTTCGCCTTCAACAACGCCGACACCCACCCCGTCGGCGACAACACCGACGACTAACCGCCGGACAGCACGAGAGAGTCTCCGACCCGCTGCGGCCCCGCACCCACCGGTGCGGGGCCGCAGCACCCATAGCCGAATGGCGGAAACCCATGACGGTGAGCCGGTCAATACGGATGGGTTTCTTGGGGCCAGCTCCACCATCAGCCGGAACGACGCCGAGTCAGAGCTCGGTGAGTCGGGCACCCCCAGCGGCACAGAGGGGCGCGCCTACAATAAAGGAACGTCGAACACGACCGGAAAAAGGTCCGGACGTGGCCGACTACAGACAACACCCGCCCATGGTGGAACGCTCGATCGCGTGGATCACCCGCGGCAACGGCCGCCTGCGCTATCGCGGCACCACCGCGAACAACGCTTGGCTGCACCGGCGGCCCGCAGCGATCAACCTGCGTCGACTGACCAACCTGGGCCTGCATCAGACCGACCCGAAGTGGGCCTTGGCCTGAGGGAATCACCAGCTTGCAAACCCCACCCTGCGCCAGCGCGGACAGCACCGCACCGCTGCTGGCACGACCCGAATCACCCGACAATCCCTAGCAACCGACACCGCCAAGCCGAACCGGGCCCCCCAACAGCCCACTTGTAGTCGTCAGCAGCCCTCTAGCCTCTAGACCGGGGGCTAGTGGGCCCCAGTCTCTTGGGAGCTCGCCACGCGGGAAGTCAGTTCGAACACAAGCCGGGTGACCCTAGCGACAGGGTCTGCGCGGAAGGGACGTCGGCGCAGCTGTCGCCGGATGCTGCCACCGCGTCGAGGATGGACACGATCTTGACGCGCGCGCCGTCCAGGTACAAACGTTCCGACACGCCCATCACTTTCATGAGGTCAACGGCTGGTCGCCGACGTTCCGGTCTCAGAAGTCAGCAGGTAGCCACGCCCATGAGCAAGTCGGTCACCGGCCGCCATCCGGCGTCGGTCATCCAACTGGGCTCGACGGCTTGTCCGAACCACATCATCTGCACTCGTCGCGCGTTGGCCGCCGTCCTAGGGTGCCGGCGACCCACGGTTCGCAATGCTGCCACGATGTACCTCGCGCAGACCGCCGGGATCCGGACCGGGCGCCGACCTCCTAAATGTTGCAACAGGCTGGCGGTTGTGAGCCCCTCCCAGGGGTGCAGCACGATCCGTGGCGGCGTCCTCTGGGTCAGGGCCAGAAAGGCGGTCGCATCGGCCACATTGGCTACCGGGGCTTGGGGCGTGGGCTGGTCCCCCGGCGCGGCAACCGAGGCCAGCGGCGAACGCGCAAGCCGGGTCAGCGACCTGGTGACTTGACGCCCGGGGCCGTGCACGCCCTGGGGCCGGTACAGTACGAGTCCCGGCCATCCGAGATCCAGGAGGAGTCTCTCACCGAGCGCTTTCGAGCGTGAATACGGTGAGAATGGTTGCATGTCCTCGCTCGAGTCGAGGACTAGGCGGTCACCCTGCACGGCCGCGCTACTGACGTGCAGGAAGCGCTGGACCCCCGCGTCGCGAGCCAGCCGCGCAATCATGGCAGGCATCGCCGCGTTGGCCGCGTTGAGTTCTGATTCCTCGCAGCTACCGGCGTCGGACAGACCAGCGGTGTTCACCACGACGTTGGCCCAGTCCAGCATCACGTGCAACTCGGGCCTGGCGCGGGCATGCCGCGCGCACTCTGCGGCGTCAAGGGCGGTGACGGCGTTGAGCCGCGGCGCGGGGCTCGTCCGGGTTTCCGCGCCTCGCCTCAGCAGTGCCTGGACCACGGCCGAGCCGATGAATCCGGATCCGCCGAGGACGAGAACTCGAGCGGTCATGGTCGGCCTCTGCCGGGTGCGGCTGAGCGCAACCGTGCGGTCCAGGACGCCGAGCACAGGTAGAGGGCGAGCAGAATCGTGGTCGTCGCGATGGCCAGCACGCTGATCCCGGGCATCCAGGACATGGTGATGAGGCCGGCGATCCCCGCGGTGAGCATGGCAACGCCCGCATGTGGAAGGCCGGCCTCGCTCACCAAACGCTGGTAGGTGTGTTCCCGGTGCGAGGACAGCAGCGCGGCGTGACTTCTGGCCCGGCGGATGAGCGTGTGGCTGGTGTCGGCAAGGTAGACCGACAGTGGCGCAACCAGCACAGGCAGGGGCACCCCGTCCCGGACGCCGGTGAGGATACCCAGTCCGACCAGGCCGCCGAAGAGATAGCTGCCGACATCGCCCAGAAATAGACGGGCGGTGGGAAGGTTCGCGGGCAGGAAGCCGAGCGCCGAGCCGGCGGTGACAGCTCCGATGAGCAGCAGTTCGGGGCTGTGGTGGACGGTTGCGACAACGACGGCTGTACCGCCCCAGACACCCAGTGTCAGCCCGGAGATCCCGTTGATGCCGTCCATGAAGTTGACGACGTTGACACTGATGAGGAAGACGAGCATCCCGGTGAGCATCCCGAGAAGCTGGTGTCCGACCAGCCAACCTGCCGCTGCGCCAGCGGCTGCCTGCGCGGCCAGACGGGGAACCGCGGCCAAGGTGCGGAAGTCGTCGGCCAATCCCACCAGGGCGATGCCCAGGACGGGCAGCAACGCGATCCAGTGGAGCGTCTCGCCCCGCAGTTGCGCCTCGACGAGCCCGCAGCTGGCCCCGACCACGCAGGCCAGACCGCCTCCGCGGTGAACCAGCGTCGCGTGCGAGGAACGCGGGCTGGGCACGTCAACGACGTTGAACAAGCGAAGCGTGAGCAGCACTGCCGGCAGGGCGGCGCACGTGAAAAGGGCGCTGACCACCAACTCAATCATGGTCGGCACGCCCACCGTGGTCCGCCCAGCCCGGGCTCAGCTCCCGCAGGCCACCATCCACCGGATATCTCAGCCCGTCGATATGTCGGAGTAGTGCAAAGACTGGAGTTGCCTCGTCCCCAGTGTTGCGCGTACCCATGGTTGCACCTCTACAAGATCGGGATCGAGCGGCGGCACGCTCACATGGGAGATCATCGGGTGTAGCGGGCGCTGGCCCCACTCGTTCTCCCCCATCAACTCCTCGTGCAGTTTCTCCCCGGGCCGCAGGCCGGTGAAGACGACATCGATGGCCTTTCCGGAACTCGCGATCATGCGGCGAGCGACATCGATGATGCTCACCGGCTCGCCCATATCCAGGACCAGGGCTTCACCGGGTCGCCCTATGGCACCGGCCTGAATCACCAGCTGGCAGGCCTCGGGGATCGTCATGAAGAATCTGGTGACCTCGGGATCGGTGACCGTCACCGGCCCACCTGCCTCTATCTGTGCGGCGAAGGTGTGCAGGACCGAGCCGCGGCTCCCGAGGACGTTGCCGAATCGTACGGAAAGGTAGCGCTCTCCGACGCCGAGGGCGTACCAGGCCGTCAGCCGCTCGGCCAAGTGCTTGGAGTGTCCCAAGGCGCTCGTCGGGCTTGCGGCCTTGTCTGTGGAGATGTTCACGAAGTGGGTCACCCCGACCCTGCTTGCGGCATCGAGCACGTTGCGGGTACCCAGGACGTTGCTTTTCAGCGCCTCGAACGGGTGGCGCTCGAGGAGCGGCAAGTGTTTGAGCGCCGCCGCATGAAAGACGACCTCGGGTTCGTGTCGACGGAACATCTCAAGCAGGAACTCCCCGTCGCGCACGTCGATGAGGGCAGTGTTCGCATCGTCAAGCAGGGCACGGCCGAAGATCGACAGCTCGACGGCGTGCAGCGCCGACTCGTCATGGTCGAGCATCACCAGTTCGGCCGGACCGTACTTGTGGAGCTGTCGGCACAGCTCGGAGCCGATGGAGCCTCCGGCGCCGGTGACCAGGACCCTGCGCCCGGTGATGTAGTCGGCGATGGACTTGAGATCCGTATCGACGGGATGGCGTCCGATGACGTCTTCGACGTCGACATCACGCAGCGCCGAAAGCTGCAGCGGTGAGCGCCGCAGTTGCTCCGCCAGCGGCGGCAACACCATGCACCCGAGGCCGGCCTGGTCTGCGGCGTCGGAGACCTCGCGGATCAGCGGCGCGTCCGCGCTGCTGACCGCCACAACGACGCGGGTCGCGCCGAACTGCTTAGCCACGCTTGCCAGATCCTGCAGGCAGCCGCGGACGTGGATTCCGTGGATCTGCAGGTTGCGCTTCGCAGGGTCGTCGTCGAGGAAACCCACCGGAACGAATGCCGAGTGCGGGTCGCGCAACATCCGCAGCGCAAGGACCGAGCCAACCCAGCCCGCCCCGAAAATCAGCAGGGGCTCAGCACCTGCGGTCGGGCGGTTACCGGCCTGGATGATGAGTCGCTTGACGAACCGGATGGCGGCCATGCCCATGAGGGCGAGCGACCAGGCTAGGAACGGAAGGCTGCGCGGTAACCCGTGCGGGTGCAGGATCAGCACCAGCACGCTGGCGATCACCGACACGGCAGTCACCGACACGGCCAGGGCGCGTATCTCATCGAAGCTGCCGGCCTGGTAGCGCCCACGATAGAGCAGCACCGGCGCACCGATCACCAGCTGGCCGCCGGCCAGGAACAGGGCGAACACCGAGATGATCCCCCACTGGACCCGGCCGGTGTGGAAGTCGTATCGGGCCAGGCCGGCAGCTTCGGTGGCGGCGAGCAACACGAGCACGTCGGTGAGGATGGAGGAGTAGGTGGCATAGGTACGGCTGGCGGCCGCTACCCGCACACCGGGTCGATGGAATCGCATGTGCCGACGTCTCTCTCACTGCTCGACCCGACGCGGTGGCCCGCCCTTCACCACCACACCCGAGAAGGAAGGCCCGGCTCGGGAGCGCAAGACTCGCGGTGTCATAAGCGGCGCCCCGGCTGAGTCGCCGAAATTAATACTGTACGTTACTGAGAGAGTACACACTGTGATAGCGTTCTGCGTAATCGACTTATAGCAGTGTCCAAACGGAACCGAGGGATGTCACATGGCAGCACGTATCAGGCGCCTCACCGCCAGCGTTGCCGCGGTGGTCGGGCTTCTGCTGGGCGCACTCGCCTTCGCCGCGTCAGCGAACGCCGCTCCGTACACCAACCAAGCGACGATTTCCGTCAGTACCCAGAATCCCGCGGTCGGCGGGTCGCTCGCAATTAGCGGAGACGGCTTCGCAGCCGGTGAGACCGTCAGTCTCACCCTGCATACCCAGACCTACAACCTCGGTTCGGCTACCACCGATGTCAGTGGCCGTTTCACGGCCACTGTCACGCTTCCCGCCGGCGTGAGCGGCGCGCACACGATCGTCGCCACGGGCTTGAGTTCCGGGCAGACCACGTCGATCACGATCACGATCGGGTCCTCCGTCTCCAGCAGCGGCGGCCTTCCCAACACCGGCGTTGCCGTCCTCGGCGTCGGCGTCGTCGGTGCGGCGCTGCTTATAGGCGGCGCCGCGATGCTCGTCGTCGGCCAGCGGCGTTCTGCCAGCGCCTGATCGGCGACGTAGTGGCCGGCACGCTTGGCGTGTGCTGCGCGTCGCACTGTCGACCGTGAGTGAGCTGGATTCCGTACGGGCCAGTGCCTGGTCGCCTGCGCGCAAACGACTGTTCGGCCTCGCGGCAGCCATGGTGGCTGCGGTCGCGGTCTTGGCCGCCGCCTGGTTGCTCGTGACCGCGCTTGCCGCGCGTCAGCAGCTGAACGAGGTGCGCGGGGAAGAAGTTAGACTGCGCGCCCAGATCGTTGCCGGCGATCTCAACTCGGCGGCGGCCACCGCCGCCGCTGTGGCCCAGCATGCTCGGCGCGCGCATCAGCTCACCACTGGGCCCGTATGGGCAGTCGCCGCTGGGATGCCGGTGCTCGGAGAGCCCCTGGCCGTCGTGCGTGCCATCACTTCCGCTGTCGACAGGCTAGGGCAAACGGCACTGCCGCAGCTCGTCACGGCCCGGCAGAGACTTGACCCGGCGAGGCTGCGCCGGCCGGACGGCAGCATCAATCTTTCCGAGATCGCCGCCATAACACCGGAGCTCGATACCGCTAGACGCACGGTGGACTCTGCCACCGACGGGGTCAGGGCGACACCGCGGCACACCTGGCTCTCCTCCATCGACAGAATGCGCGCAGAGGCGTTGTCACAGTTGGGCTCGTTGGACCACTCGGTGAAATCCGCCGACATGGCCGCCCGCATCATGCCCGGCATGCTCGGCGAGCACGGGCCGAAACGGTACTTCGTCGCCTTTCAGAACGAGGCCGAGGCGCGCGGCACCGGCGGCCTTCCCGGTTCATTCGCGATCCTGGAAGCCGACCGGGGTGCGGTGCACTTCACCCGCTTCGAGAACGACTCGGCGATGAACGGGGTCTCGGCGCACGTCGAGTTCGGTCACGACTACGACCAGCTCTACGCCGGTGCCGGCACGACCACGATGTACGGCAACGGAAACCTCAGCCCGCACTTCCCGTACGCGGCGCAGATCTGGTCGTCGATGTGGCTAAAGGCCAGGGGCGAGCATCTTGACGGCGTGATCGCGGTAGACCCGACCGCCCTCAGCTATCTGCTGGCCGTGACCGGTCCCGCCCCCCTCGCCGACAAGTCCACCGTGAGCGCCGAGAATATCGTGGCGCTGACGCAGAGCACGGCGTACACCAGATTCGCCGGCGACGGGGCGGACAACCTTGCGCGGCGGCGCTATCTCCTCGACATCGCCCGGGTGGCGAGTAAGAAGATCCTCGACCCCCATGCCGACACCGCCGGCCTGACCGCAGCGATCGCAAAGGCGGTGGGCGAGCGGCGGGTCCTCGTATGGAGTGCGGATCCGCAGACGCAGGCCCTGCTCGAGGCAACGGCTGTATCGGGATCGATACCGGTGACGACGGCGCCCTACATCGGCCTGTCGATCGTCAACGATGGAGGCAACAAACTCGATTACTACCTTGACCGCAAACTCACCTGGACCCGCACCGGTTGCGGACCCTCCCGGGACGTCACGGTGGCCATCACCTTGACCAACCATGCTCCCGCCCGCGGGTTGTCCTCCTACGTCACCGGGCGTAGTGATCGTCACTCCTACCCGGTCAACGCGGGCGACAACCGCCTAGAGGTCAGCTACCTCGCGAGTACCGCAGCGATCCTGCGATCGGTGAGCGTCGAGAGCCGTCCGGCCACGGCCGGGTTGGGCACGCAGCGCGGCCATCCGCTCTACACGGTGGATCTTGAGCTTCCCCGGGGCACCTCGCACACGATCGAGTTCCGCTTGAGCGAACCCGCGGGCAGCGGCGAGCCACTGGTCCTGAGGCAGCCGCTCGTCCGTCCGCTCTCTGTGACCATCCATGACTCACGCTGTGACTAGTACTACAGCCGTAGATCGTGACCTTTGAGGCGACGGCGGGTGATGGTCGGCGTTTCTACCGGGCGGGGCGCGGCCACCGCGGCATCCTGCGGTGTTTGTGTGGAACAAAGAGAAAGCTGCGGTGGCCGCGGCTCATAGCGTAGATCCTGACCGGTGGTGGACGGCGTATGGCGCGGTGATCGATCGGATCACGCCGCGGTTCGCCCGGTACGAGCCGTTGCGGCACGCGGGCGGGTTGATGCTCGGGATGCTGTCCGGGTTGGACCGCAAACTGCTGGACGATCGCCGAACATCGCGGCGATCTGACCCCCGACGGGTTGCAGCATCTGCTGGCGCGGGCGAAGTGGGACGCCGACGCGGTCCGGGACGACCTGCGCGGCTACGTCCTGGACGCCTTCGCCGACCCGGACGCGGTCCTGGTGGTCGATGAGACGGGTGATCTGAAGAAGGGGACCCAGTCGGTCGGGGTGCAACGCCAATACACCGGCACTGCCGGGCGGATCGAGAACGCCCAGGTCGCGGTGTTCCTCACCTACGCCGCGCAACGGGGGCATGCCTTGATCGACCGGGCGCTGTATCTGCCGAAGTCCTGGACCGAGGACGCAGATCGGTGCGCTGCAGCCGGAATCCCGCCCGACAGCGGCTTTGCCACCAAGCCGGCGCTGGCCACCGCGATGATCACCCGGGCCGTCGCGGCCGGAACGCCGGCGGCATGGGTCGCAGGTGACGAGGTCTACGGCGCCGACCCGACCCTGCGTCGCACCTGCCGCCACCTCGGCCTGGGCTACGTGCTGCAGATCGCGGCGAACCGCCGCGTACCCACCCACGCCGGGCCGATCCGCGTCGATCAACTGCCCGCCCTGCTGTCCCCACGAGCGTGGCAGCGGTACTCCTGCGGACTGGGCAGCAAAGGCCACCGCTACTACGCGTGGGCCTGGATCGCCGTCCAGGCTGACGACCTCGACGCCACCGGTACCCATCACGTGCTGATCCGCCGCAACGACGACACCGGCGAGCTGGCCTACCTACGCTGCTACAGCCCGACACCCGTACCGCTGTCCACGCTGGTCCGCGTCGCTGGGCAACGCTGGCGCATCGAGGAATCCTTCCAAGCCGCGAAAGGACTCGTCGGCCTGGACCAGCACCAAGTGCGGCGCTGGACCTCGTGGCACCGCTGGACCACCCTGGCCATGCTCGCCCACGCGTTCCTCGCCGTGGCCACCGCCACCGAACGCGACCACGCACCGGCACCAACCGGGCTGATCGAGCTAACCGTCAACGAATTCCGCCGCCTGTTCGACGCCGTCCTACTCAGCGCCAAACACACCATCAACACCCTGCTCGCCTGGTCCATTTGGCGTCGACGACATCAATCCCGAGCCCGGGAATGCCACTACCGAAAACGCGAACAACACCAATGATCACGATCTACGGCTGTAATACTAGGCGCAATCCGGCTCACCGAGCCGGCCCATCGGGCAGTGTTGACGCGCAGTCCGAATTGCTGCATTGACAGAGACGCTGAGGGTTTCGGGTCTTGGATCGGGGCCTGTCGCAGGCTCTGAGCAGGTGGCGCAATCCGGGCAGAATCTCACCGACCTCGCGCTCGCGTTGGCCGACGGCGGCGACTGCCTGGGCCGACGTCGCGGTGCTCCGCGCCGAGCCCGAAGTATTCGGACCGGTGGCCTCGGACCCAACGGTGTCCCGGCTTGTGAACACCCTTGCAGCCGACGCCGACCGGCGTTGAAGTCGAATCGACGCGGCCCGGGCGCGGGTGTGGGCGGCTGATCACCGGCACTCGGAGAAGGAATTGTCGGCGCCGAGGTTCAAGCGGCGTTCGGCGACTGCAAGACTTGCGCCGCTAAGCCGCTCAAGGACCTTGAACGAGGAACTCCACCACAAGCGGCTGGTCGCTGACCCAGCGTTGCAGAATGTTGCGTTGAAGGTCATCACCAAGGGAGTTCCCGGACACCCGGCTGTAAGTCCCGGCGCACGGGCGCGGTGACATTCGGAGGCCGAGCCGTGATTCCGCGAGCTATGGCGCCTTGTTGGTGCCCTGCGATGGGGTGGCCACGACGGCGAACTGGGGGCAGGAGAAGTCTCTGGCCAGTAACCGCAGCATCGCCGCCAGCAGCGGAGCCCTACGGCTGCCCGGCGTGTTGAGCCGCTCCAGTCGCACGACGTCCCAGCCAGTGTCGCGGAACAATCGGCTGAGCGAGCGGCGTGTGAAGAAGCGCAGATGCGTGCGGTCGAGCACGCCTTGGTCTTGGTAGTCCCATCGGCCCATGATCAGGCCTAAAACGACGGGAGCGAAGCGCACGTTGGGCACCGAGGCGACCAGGGTTCCGCCCTGGCTGAGCATCGTTTCGGCGGCCTTGAGCAAGGGACCGGATTCGAGCACGTGCTCGATCACGTCGTTGAAGACGATGCAGTCATAGGTGCCCACAAACTTCGCCGGTGGCAGACCTTCGGGAAAGAGCCCCTGGAACACCGCGTCGATGCGTGTCCGGGCGATGGCGGCGGTGTCCGCGGAGGGTTCCACGCCGTGTACGACGGCATCGGGGTGAACGCGTTTCACCAGTTCGCCGAATGCCCCACTGGAACACCCCACGTCGAGCACCTGCCTCAGCGGCACCGGTAAGAAGGGCAGCATTTCTTCTCTCGTTGCATCGGGGTAGACGAAGTGGTTCATGGCGTTAAGCTCGCTCCTTGGAAGTCGGGTGGATCGAATTCGCTGATCTTTTTACGGGCGGAATGACTCCGTCCTCCGCCCGGGTCTGGTGACATCGATTAATCCGCATCAGCGCGATGGAACCAGTGGACACCGCTGCGGTGCACGGTGTGCTGGAAACCCGCCGCCGCCAGCCGCTGCAGCGGAAAGTCGTCGCCCTCGACGGCGATCCGGTCGATGCTCGAGTAGGCCTCATCCGTCATTGCGCTCAACACCAGGCCCTCGGCCCCCTCGATGTCGATCTTCATCAGGTCGATGCGTCCGTGCCGCTGCGCGGTCTCGTCGAGGAGTCGGTTGATATCCACGCAGTGGTAGGTCATCGGCGTCCCCTCTCGCCGCGCGACACCGGAGTACCGTCCCGTTGGCTCCGTGAGGAATGTGACGTCGCCGTCGTAGTGCATGACGGCGGCCTCGGTCAGCGTCGACCGGGCGGTGAACTCGCTGAGGTTCCTTCGCGCGGACTGGGCATTGCCGTTCATCGGTTCGATCCCGATCACGTGGGCAAGGGGTGCGTGCGTGAGGAAGTAAAGCATGCTGACACCGATATTGGCGCCGAGATCCACAATGACTCGCTCTTGACCGGTGCACGGGTAGCACCTCCACACGAAGATTTCCTGAACGGTCAGGACGTCGTAGTGAGATCGAATCTCGATGTCCAGGGACGTGACACCTGGTGCTCGGAGCCGGGCAACGGCGGGATAGGCCCCGCCGCCACACACATACCGTCGCACGAGCAGGTCCAGGGGCTGCCGGTACACGACACAGGCACGGAGAAGGGACCGGTAATGCAGGGGATCGGTGAACGCCCGGAGAATCTGTCGGGGCGAACGCCGGTAGCTCGGAAGAACCGTCACGTCTGTCCTAGTCAGTTGATCGGAGTGCGCCCACCGGCGGCAGTAGCCGGTGCTCGGAGTCCCTGAGCCTGCGCACGACGCGTTGGATGATCGAGGTGTCGATGAGCTGACTGAGCGCAAGACCCCAGGCAAAGCCCGTGGCCGAGAAGCGACTGCCGACGAACGCCGCCGTTGGCGTTAGCATTGCGATGCTGAGGCGCACACGAAACAACATCCGCGATCCCTGGAGCGCCCGGATTTCCATCAAAGCGGGGAGGCTGATGCCCTGCAACGCGGTGTACACGGCATAAGCCGGAAGCACCTCGTGCGCCGCCGGCCAGCTGGCCCCCAGTATTTGGCGTCCGATCCCTGACGGCAGCAGTTCCAGCACTCCCAGCATACAGGCGGTGAAAAACACGAATGTCGCCTGAAGGCGGAGAATGCCCTGCTGCCGCACACCGTCGGCCCTCGCTCGTTGGCGGGCGAGGAGCGGCAGAATGGCCTGCGAAACTCCGAGGAAAAGAACCGTCAGGGGCCCCAGCAGGACCTGCACGCCCCGCGGGCCCGAGACGCCAGCAGGCCCCAGGTGAGCGGCAGCGATGTAAAAGGCGACCTGTAGAGCACCGGTGATCGCGAGGTATTCCAGGCCGGCTGGCCATCCCAACGCCGCTACGCACCGAGCCATGGCCGACGCGCTGCCTCCAGCCTCATCTGCCTGTCCGACCGCACGCAGGGCGTAGATCAGCACCAGAATGCTCAACGCCCCGAAGGCACACCACCCCGCTGAGATCACCGTGGCGCTCAAGTTTCCAGACAGGGACGAAATTTTCCAGACGCACACCAGGCCCACAAGCCACACGAGATCGCCGACCAACGCCGTCGTCGCCCGAGCCCAGGCGATCGCGACCATCCGCAACATGTCCTGCGCGGCCAGGACCGGAAGACACAGCATGACGATGCCCGCGGGCCACCCGATAGCCAGCCCGAAGGACAGCCCGATAGCAAGGTAGGAACCGACAGCGATAACCGCGCTCGCCACCATCGCCAGGGCACAGAGCACCACAACGAGACGCCGGCCGAGCCTCGTACGCACCACCTCGACGGAGACCACCGAGTGCGGTTCGGACCACAGGGTTCTATTCACACCGAGAGCCGTGGCGTACGTCATCGCGACCAGCGCGAACATCCCGAAGCCTTGCTGGGTCGACAACCGGGCGATCAACAGGGTGGCCATGACGTTGGACGCCGAGGAAATGCCCTGGTCAGCGCTTGTCACCATGAGCTGGCGACCACCTGACCTCATACGGACGCGCGCCTAAGCCACAGGAGCTTGAGGAGCGACATCAGCCGGTAAGCGATTCGCACGGGGAGGACAAAGTTCCACTTGCGCAAATAGAGATCGCGACTCCTGCTGGCCCTGGTGTAGCGGGCGGCCCGAGACAGTTCACTCGCGCCCGACACGTGCATGACACAGGCTGCGGCGCTCACATCCGCGGCGAACCCCAGGTCCGCCAGCCGCCGACAGTAGTCCACGTCCTCCCAGTACATGAAGAACCGCTCGTCGAATCCTCCCACCCTGCAGAAGAGCTCGACCGGCGTGAGGAAACACGCTCCCGTCACCCAACCGGTGCGGGGCACTTGCTTTCTGTCCGGCGCACCGAGCGTGAGAAAAGGCCCCGCCGCGTCGGATTGTGACACGCCGTCACGATCAACGATCCGCGGAGCCAGCACGCCCACCCGGCGATCGAGCAGTTCTGCGGCCAGGACGACCAAATCCCCTGATATTAGCCGAATATCGCTGTTCAGAACCAGCAGGATGTCGCAACCGGTGAGCTGCGCCGCTCCCAGGTTGACACCGGCACCGAAGCCTGCCCGCTTGGCACTCGCGATGAGCCTCGCCCAGGGCGGCAGGCTGGCCCAGCCCTGCCGGTATTCGGAGTCGCCGGTGTTATCCACCACAATCGCGGAATGAAACCCCTGGCCAGCTAGGTCAGCGATGAGGGCGAGAGTGTGTTCTCTCGTGTAGTAGTCCACGATCACCACCCCGATACGCTCCGCGGTCACAGAGTTCGCAGTCACGACGCCTCCCTCCTTCGCCACGTCACGCCGTCACTTTCCCGCGTCGTCCGCCGGCTGAACGCAATGATTAAGCGATACACCACGAGGGAGGCGCCAGCGTAGGCCAGTGAATTCGACGGGTCATCCCGCAACAACGTATAGAGGCAGAAAAGCCCGAGGCACTTATAGCCGATTGACCGGGTCGGCCACCTCGTCCGCCGTAATCCGAAACCGACTACAAAGGCGATGACGTAGGCCGCCGTAACACCGTAGTTGTAGATGATCACGCCGACAGCGGTGGGTGCGAGACTGTAACCGGCCGCGAAGGAGACCGGGTCCTTGATTTCCATGTACCTCGAGATGGTGTTCGCAGGCTTGTTCGGGTACAGCTGTCGCGGAACGTATCGCCAGACGAGGGCAGAATACAGACTCTGCCCGTGGAAGCGGGGCGCTCCCGGTTGCAGCGAGTCACTGACAACCTGAACCGGCGAGATCTCACTGTCGAGAACGCTGTTCGACGACCCGACGCTGCCGCTGTTCTGCCCTGCCGGCAGGTTGCTCGCCCGGAGTACCCCAACGCTGACTGCAACAAGCAGGATCATCGACAACGTGGCCGCGACCAGAAATCCGTAGCGCACGGTTCTGCGGGTGCCGGGCATCCGGGCGCACCCGGCCAAGAAGACCAGTACGAGGGAGTTCGGTATGAGTCCGGAACGATCCAGGCGCAGGATCGGAAACACGATCAGGATCAGGACGAGAAGGCGCCAGTGGTAGGCACGGTGAGGCTCACTCAGCGCAACGTAGGCGGCGACGCAGCTGAGGATCATGATCCCCGCGACGTTCTTGACGATCTGCGTCGAGTCCAGGCCACCGTGTGCGTATGAGCTGATCTTCGATGAGAGCGAAAGGCCCTGGAGGTAGCCGCGGGGCCCGTACTGGCTGACATCCATCAGCAACAGAGCAACCTGTATCAGCAATGCGAGCTTCAGCAAGCCGGTTGCGTACTTCTGGTAGCGGCGAGCGGCCTCGGGGTCCGGCTGTGGCCTGACGGGCGCCCTGGCGGCGGCCGGTGCGCGGCGGCCTGAGTAGAGGTGCCGCACGACGATCCCGCCAGTGAAGGCAAGAAGCATCCCGACGCCGAGACGTTGCACGGCCAGAGGGTTGGCCAGGCGGAAGAGGTAGGGGCCGATGCCTAGGAGTGCGAAGTGGTAGGCGAGGACGATGTTTCGCGTCGCCAACCACCGTCCGTTGTCCAGGGCGGAGATGCTCAAGCCCGTCAGGATCAGGAAGGTGTCGTGCCCGCGTGGCACGAGGAGACCGACCAGGACGAGGCCGAGCAGCGCCAGGAATCGCAGCGTGTTGGCAGGTGTGAGCTGTCCCGTGACTGCGTCACGCTGCGCCGCCACGAGGTAGGGACCGGGTCCGCTCGGGTGGAGTTCCGGGGCGAGGTTCATGTCTAGCGCCCTGCGGCGTCGGTCAGGCTGCGCCATCGGTGCTGCACCGCAGCAGGTGACGCGGACGCCAGGAGGCTATGGACATCAGCGGGCACGACTCGATTACGCCTGGTCAGGAGAATGTCGATGGCATCACAGAACGGCTCCGCTTTCCGCTCGACGACTCGCACCATGTCGCTGTCGGACAGTCCGATACCTCGATTTGCCTGTGCGCTCATCGCCACGGGAACCCCCGCCTGGAGTGCGTCCAGCACCTTGAACTGTATGCCGCTGCCCAGGAGGAGAGGTGCTAGGCAGACCGACGCCCCTTCGATCACGTTCTGCAGATCCGGCACATCGGCAAGCAGTGTCGCTCCGGCCCGTTCCGCCATGGCGGCCAGCGCGCGGCCAGGACGACGCCCGGCCAGCACGACCTGTTCTCGGCGCCAGCCCCGGCTCACCAGCGCGGGGGTGAGCACCTCTAGGACCCACCTGGCCGCCTCCGCGTTCGGGTGGTAGTACAGATTCCCGGCGAACAGGACAGTGGGGTCCTGAGATTGGTATCCCCGCGCTTCAGCTTCCGGGCTGGGGCGGAGGCGCGGGCCTATTTCGAGCGGAACGGCGGCGACGTTCGGCGCTATGGTGGCGCATTCGGTCTCGGACACGGCCGTTGCGAGCATGGACTTCGCGGCGAGTTCGCGTTCCCAACGTTCGAGCAGGCGCGCTTCTCTCCGCCAGAAGGCGCTCACGCCGGGGCCCCGATGCGAGCGGCCCCTGGCGTTGGCGGCCAGCGAATCGACGAAATCGATCACGAAGCCCGCGGGAGGCTCCGGCGGCGCGACCCGGGAGGTTACGTAGAAGGCTGTCTGGTGCGGACTCAGTTCACCGCTCGGGTTCCCGGGAACAAGGGCCTGGACCGCCACCCATTGCAGCGGCCGGGTGAAGCCGTACCGAAGCAGGACCCATATCAGGTGCATGAGGGCCGTCGGTCGGAGAAGGCTGCTGAAGAGCGTCTGGCCGGGTGCCAGGATAGGTGCGAGGACCACGGTGTGTCCCGCGCCTTCGAGGGCCCGCACGATGCTCTGGGCGCGCCGAGAGTCACCGCTGCCCTGGGGGTCAGGAGGGCGCAGGGTGATCAGGCGGTAGACGGTCACGGCGCCGCTGCCAGCAACCGGTAGACCTCGACGTATGCACCTGCCACTTGGTCCCAGGTGGGAAGGTGGTCCAGAGCGTTCGGCACGGGACCCTGCATGGCGGCTGCGGCGATGGCCCGGGCCCAGTCCTGACGGTTCGTGCCGTCGACCGGAAATCCGTGTCCGCCGATAGGTTCGCTCGGGAGGCGGGCTGACGAGTCGAAGACCACCGGTGTGCCCATCTCCCCCGCCTCCACGATCGGCAGGCCGAAGCCCTCCTCCGATGACGGGTAGAGCAGGCAGGCCGCCCGCGCCATCACGGCGCTGAGCGCGTCCTCGCCCGGGTTCTCATCGATCCTCACGCGCCCTGAGGTGACGTGAGCCGCGACGAGGCTCGGAGTGATTCCCGCCCGACCGGCGATCACCAGCGGCAAGGCGCTCGCCCCCTGCGTGGCGGCGTAGGTCGAGTACGCGCTGAGCGCGAGGCTGACGCGCTTGCGCGGATCGCTCTGACCGCCGAAGAGGAGGATGTGTTCTCGCGGTTGCGCGCTGAACAAGCCCTCGCGCCGGCCGTGGGTGATCACCTGCAACCGTGGCCGCAACTCAGGCAGCACCTGGAGCAGCTCGTCCGCAGTCTGGGAGCTGACCGCGACGACCCGCCCCCGCCGCCCCCGCCGCAGTCCCGGCATGAGCAGCGCCTGATACAACCGGCTCTTTGCGGTCGTACCCCGCAGACTCATGAGATCGTGGACCGTCACCAAGGTTCTTCGCCCCATCAGCTGCGGGGCGGTGTTTCCGTAGTAATGCACGACGTCGCGTCCCCAGGTTCGGGGATCCGCAGCCGGAGTCAGCTCTAGGAAGCCGCTCATGCGAAGCGTTTCTAGTTGGCCTCTGCGGTTCCAGCCGCCGGAGGAGAAGTTAGACCGCAGCGCGACCTGCTCACTGGCCCGAATGGCCTCAGTGAGCCGGCAGGTGGCTGAGGCGATGCCGAGCCCGCGCACGGCGAAGCGTGCGTCAAGAAAGACCCGGACCGGTCGCTGTGGCACCCCGGACATCACCCCCAACTGTTCAGAGTGGTCGAGAGCCCCGCTGAAGGACGGACACGCCATGGCACCGACCTGCGGGATTCTCGACGGATCGCGACCTGCCATGACGGCCATGAGGTTGGCGGGGTATTCGGTCTGTCATCATCAGGTTACCCTACGTGAGACCCTCCAAAGGAAAGGCAGTCTCTTGGAACTGCACGACTACTGGCGCGTTCTGCGCAAGGGCTGGCCTTTGCTGGTGGCCTTCCTGGTGTTAGGTACGGCCGCCGGCGTCGCTGTCACCGTGGCGACCCACAAGGTCTACGAGGCCACTGTCCAGGTGTTCGTCGCGACCGCCGCGACCGACAGCGCGGCCCAACTTCAAGCAGGCAACACCTTCACCCAGGACCGGGTTCAGTCCTACACCAGCATCGTGACGAGTCCCGCAGTGCTAGACCCGGTCATCAGCAAGCTCGGACTATCGCTCTCGCAGTCGGAGCTTGCGGACAAGATCACCGCCGACGCGCCGCAGAGCAAGGTCCTGATCAACCTGCACGTCACCGACCGCAACGCCAAGCAGGCCGCCCTACTGGCCAACCAGGTCGCAGCCGACTTCAACCGAGTCGTGGAGAAGACCGAGCAAAGCGACGCCGCCGGCAAGCCGGTCGTCAAGCTCACGGTGATCCACCCCGCGGCCGTACCGATCTCACCAATCAAACCGAGCAAGACCACGAACATCGGCCTAGGCTTGCTCCTCGGACTCCTCCTCGGGGTCGGCGTCGTGGTCCTGCGCGATGTACTGGACAACACTGTCAAGGGCCCCCAAGACTTCGAGCCCCTCGGCGTTCCGGTGCTTGGCTACGTTCCGTTCGACAAGCGAACAGCTAAGACGCCAGTCGCCTTTCGTGATGACCCGCACAGCGCCCGGTCCGAGGCCTACCGCCAACTGCGCACCAACCTGCAGTTCGTCAACGTCGACAACGCCCCCCGGATTATCGCGATCACCAGTGCCGTCCCCGGCGAGGGCAAGAGCATCACCGCGCTCAACCTCGCCGCGTCACTGGCCGAGGGCGGTTTCCGCGTGTGCCTCATCGAGGCCGACCTCCGGCGCCCCACTCTGGCAAAGACCCTCGGCTTGGTAGGCAATGTCGGCTTCACCACCGCGCTCATCGGCCGCGCTCCCGTGGAGACGGTCATACAAAATGCGGGACACAACCTCGACGTCCTCACCTCTGGACCGGTACCACCGAACCCCAGCGAGCTCCTGATCTCAGACCTAGCCCGAGAAATCATCAACCAGGTCGCCGAGAACGTTGATTACACCATCATCGATACCGCCCCCCTGCTGCCGGTCGCCGACGGGGCCGAGGTCGCCGCGCTGGCCGACGCCACCCTCGTGGTGCACCACGCCGGACAGTCGACCCGCGAGCAGGCCGCCCGTGCGATAGAGGTGCTGGCCAAGGTCGGCGAACGACCCGTTGGCGTCGTGCTGAACATGATAACCAAGGGCCGCGGCGGCTACGATGAGCAGCGCGGCTACTACCCCACCTCCTACCCGCCGCAGCGATCACGTCGCGGCATAGCCGAGGTCGATTTCACGCAACTCCTCGATGAGCCCTCCGGTCGGGACACCTCACCCAAGCCCAACCTCCCAGCCGAGCCCACGGCCGGACACCGTCGTGACCCTTCCCGCGGACTACCAGCAGCCCAGACAGTCGGCGAGCCGACATCGCCGGGCACTGAACGGCACCCGTAGAGGGGTCCGTCCCGTGGCTCAGAGCAGGACCACCGCCAGCAGCACCGCGATAAAGATCAGCAAGACCCCTGCGGCCATCATGTTCAAGGCCATCATGCCGTTCGGCGTGCGCCGGGCCCAGCGACGCAATCTGCGGCACGGCCGCCCCGGGCGCAGACCTCGAGGACTACTCACGGGCGCATTCTGCCATGGGCGCGGCCCTGCCGTCCGGGCGGCCGCTTCTTGCCGCACCCGATCGACGAAGCTCAGGGCGCCAGGCCCAGAGCGAGCAGGCACTCATCGACAGCCTCGGCGATCTGACGGGCACAGGCTCGGACCACTCTCAGGGAAGCGCCGAACGGGTCAGCGATGTCATCCTCGTCGGATCCAGCGGGCGGCGCCGACCCGCGACGCGCGCCGATCTCAACCACCCTGGTCCGCAGCACCGCGGGAGTCGGCGGTAGCGCGACGAGCCCGCTTCCCAGCCGGCCGAACTCCCGCATGGTGAAGACTCTCCGGAATGCCAGCGGTTCGGACTGCACGATCTCTGACAGGTGAGCGGTCTCGGCAGTCAGAATGAGGTCGGCACCGGCGATGAGTTGCTGGCTCAGCCGCCGACTGACGTGACCGCCGGGATCTCCACCGAGCTCACGCAGGGCAAGCGCGCATGATCCATCGATCGGGTGCTCCGGGAGACCCCGGATCCCGGCACTCGCCGCGACGACGGGGGCCCGGTCAGCAACGCGAGCACGCAACAGCCGCTCCGCAAGCGGTGATCGGCAGATATTTCCGGTGCAGACGAACAGCACCGAAAACGCCATGCGTTCGACTATGCCAGCTCCTGGATGCACCACGCCGAGCGAGGGCTGAGTTGAGGCGACAAAAATTCTGCCTCTTCGACCGATCGAGATATACAGATGCTTAGACGGTATGCAGGTTCGTCGGTTTAGGGCCGGGACCTCGCGCAAGTTGTCGTGGGTTGCCGGTGAGGGCTATGCCTGGGGCCGGTAGTGCCTACATTTGCGGAGGTCCCGGTGTTCAGTGAGCGTATGAGTGTCGGTGTGGATGTGCATGCGCGGTCGGTTGTGGCGTGCGGTATCGATGGCGATACCGGTGAGTTGTTCCGGTCGAGGTTGTGTCCAGATCATGGTGAGATCCTGCGGTGGCTGGGCCAGTTGCCTGGCCCGGTCGCGGTGACCTATGAAGCCGGGCCGACGGGGTTCGGTCTGGCGCGGGCGTTGACGGCGGCGGGTATCGGCTGTGAGGTGCTCGCGCCGTCTCGGGTGCAGCGCCCGGCTGGGGACCGGGTGAAGACCGATGCCCGGGATGCGCTGCATCTGGCCCGTTTGCTGCGGTTGGGTGAGGTCGTGTCGGTCCGGGTTCCCAGCGTGGCGCAGGAGGCGGCCCGCGACGTGGTCCGGGCTCGTGATGATGTGCGCGCGGATCTGATGCGCGCTCGGCATCGGAGGTCGAAGCTGTTGCTGCGACAGGGGATTGTGTGGTCCGGTGGGCGGGGATGGACGATGACCCATCACACCTGGCTGCGCTCACAGACCTTCGACCAGCCCGGTCTGCAGATCGCCTATGACGCCAATTATGAGACGGTGCTGCTGGCGGAGAACCGCCGCGACCGGTTGGACGCACTGATCACCGACATGGCCCAGGACCCGGCCTGGGCGGCGGTCGTGACCCGGCTGCAGTGTCTGCGCGGGATATCGGTGCTGACCGCCTTCGGGCTGGGCCGTCGAGATCGGAGATTTAGAGCGGCGCCGGACGTCTTGACATGGGCAGCCACCGGCGGCACGGTGAACGCACGTGGGATCTTGTTCGCGGCCTGACTGGAGGGATCCATGCTGCCTGCACCAGTCGAGCAACTTGCTCGCTCGCTCGAGGACACCGGTCAGTTGGTCGAGGGCGTCCGGGACGACCAATGGGATCAGCCCACGCCGTGCGCGGCGTGGGCGGTCCGTGACCTGGTCAACCACCTCATCACCGGCAATCAACTTTTCGCGCGGGCTCTGCTCGATGATTCGCCGTCGACGGCCCCGACCAGCACCGAGTTGCGACCCGACCAGTGCGCAGCGGCGTATCGCGAGTCGGCCGAGGCGCTGCTCGTCGCGTTCGGTTCACCCGGGGTGATGGGCCGGGTGGTCACCGTGCCGTTCGGGGCGGTTCCCGGAGTCGTCGCTCTGCACCTGCGGCTCGTCGAGGCTCTGGTACATGGCTGGGACCTGGCACAGGCAACCGGCCAGCCGGCCCGCGGCAACGAGGAACTTGCCGAGCAAGAACTGGAGTTCACCCGGGCGAAGCTGGCCGACGTCCCGCCGGAGCGCAGCCCGTTCGGACCGTCGCAGCCCGTCGCCGAGGACGTGTCCGCACTGGACCGCCTCGCCGCGTGCGTTGGCCGCGACGTCAACGCCCCTCGCGCTCGGTGATCTCGGTGATCAGGCAGACCATCCCCGGCGGACGACGCCACCGAACGCCGGCGCGGGTGCCGACTGCGCCGCGCTCTGTCGAGAGGCTCACCGGATCCCGAACACGTTGACGATCATGGGACTGTCCAGCAGGGTGTGCGGAGCGATCGCGTGGTAAGCCCACACGTGCACCCAGGCGTTCCCTGTTCGGACGGTGAGGAACGCCTTGACCATGCCGGGACTCGTGTAGAAGAGCAGCACGTACAGAACGGAGAGGAGCACGTCCGTTGGGCTGGTGAAGTCGGTCCAGCCGTCCGTGACGTGCAGCAGGGCATAGGTGAGTCCTCCGAGGGCGACGGTGGCCGGGACGGACCCTGTCAGCGCCAGGTACCGCGGGACCAGGATGCACTGCACGAACACCATGGTGGGCAGCACGGTGCCGGCCATGCCGAGGGCGAATGTCAGGGAGCCACCCAGTACGGCTTGGCGGACGCTGAGGTCGAGGATCGACGAGCTGGCCGAGGCCAATTGGACGGCGGACTCGACCACGAGCACCACCGCGATCAGTCGGCGGTCAGCCCGACGGTCGGTCGAGCGTAGTCCCAGCGCCTGTGCCGAGTACCGATAGCGGAACACAACGAATGGGACCAGGGCGTAGGCGACGGCGTTGTACGCCGCCCAAGCAAAAGCCTCCGCGGGTACCACTTGCTGGGTGGTGCGCAGCACCATGCCCTCGAGGTGGAAGCCGAACGCATGCCAGCCGAGTACGTGGCCGAGCCCCGCGCCACCCGCCATTGCGGCGATGCCGTAGACCACCATCAGGAGCGTCTCGTGCAGCGCCACCGGTCGGGCAGGCACCCGAGCGGCGACGTCCGGCCGCGCCCGGCGCCGGGTGAGCGCATGCACCAACAGCAGCATGGCGAGCACCTCGACGATCATGGCGTTCGCCGTGAGCACCGCGATGCGGGTCGGCGGGTCGGCGAGCGCGGACGCGGAGAAGGGGAGGTGATGACCGCCGATCGCTACGAGCAGCAGGTCGATGAGTCCCCAAGCGACCAAGAGGAGTCGCACACTCCGACGGCCACCGAGCTGGGCGACGGCCGACCACAGTCGCGCGTGCACGGGTGGAGAAGGTGGCGCGACGCTTGCCGGGGTCAAGCTCATGAGCCTGACTATACACTCGTATGATACGACTGTATAGGGTTGGACTACACTGACCATGTGCCCGTTCCCGCCCGTCAACGCTTGCTGGATGCACTGGTCAACCTCACCGCCTCCCAGGGGCTGGACGGCGTCAGCATCCGGGAGGTTGCGGCTGCAGCCGGGGTGTCCATCGGCACCGTCCAGTACCACTGCCACAACAAAGACCAGATGCTGGTGATGGCCTTCGAACACATTGCCGCACGGATCATGGACCGCACGGCCAGCATTGCGTCTGCGCCGATCTCCACTCCCGATGAGAAGATCGGCTCCCGACTGAACCGAGCCCTGCTCGAACTCCTGCCACTGGACGAAGTTCGCCGTACGGAGTCGCGGGTCTACCTCGCGTTCGCCGCGCGCGCCGCAGTCGTTCCGAGCCTTGCGAAGGTGCAGCACACCTTTCTCACGGAACTCCGGGACCAGTGCGCCGCGGCTCTCCAGGCCGCCCGCCAGGCCGGTGAAACCCGCAGCGACGTCGACCCCGATCAGGCCGCCGCTGGGATCGCCGCGTTGGTCGACGGGCTGCTAGTGCACCTGCTCACGGATCCGACCGGCCTGCCGGAAGAAGAGGCCGTGGAGGTACTGCGGGCCCACTTGTCGACGCTCCTGGTGTTGTGAGGCCACGTGCTACCGATCAGTTGCCGTACCCGCCCGAAGAACCTGTCCGCAGACCTGCGTTCAGATGCCACCACGACGTCCGGCGCGAGCGGCGAACGCATCGAGCGCGGCAAGGACTTGGGGAGCGCTGTAGCGGCGGTAGCGCTGTCGTCCTGAGACCTTGGTCAGTACGCCGGCCTCGACTAACTGTCGATCGCACGCAAAGCGGCCGGGGCGGTGACCTCAAGTTGGCGCTGGACGAGGGGCGAGTCCACTGCTGGTTGGCTGAGCAGCAGGTCGGCCACCCGCCAGGCCGAGGCGCCACGTCTCGCCGTGATTGTGTCGTCCCACGCAGCGCGTACCGCTCTCAGCTCGTCCACGAGCGCGCGACCGTTGTTGACCGCGGCGAAGGTTGCGTTCGAGAGGCGCTCGACGATCGGTTCCGGCTCGCCTTCCCGATAGGCGGTCAACGCAGCGAAGTAGGTTTCCGTATCGGCAAGCAAACCAGCGGAAACGGGCACCGTGACCTGTCTGGTCAGATCCTTCGCCCGGAGCAGGCTGTGCACCAGCGCGCGACCGGTGCGTCCGTTGCCGTCGGGAACGGGTGGATGGTCTCGAACTGTGCATGTGCGATCGCAGCCTGGATCAACGGCGGCAGGTCGTGACGACTGAGAAACTTTTCCAGGTCCGCGATAGCGGCCGGAACCCGGTCGGGATGGGTGCTCCCGAGCAGCGCGAAATGCATCGCCAGGATCGCATCGCCGTCGAGGGAGTCTGAGAGCGCGACAGCGGCCTGCATCGCCGTGGTGTTGGCGACGATGACTGTGGCGTTCTCGCGGCTGGTGTCGCCCAGCTCCGCGAGCGCTATCGCCGACGCAGTGAGGTTTTCGATCCGGGACGACGCAACCGATTCGCTGCGAAGCAGGATCGCCGAGAATGGCGCGATGTCACTGCCGACCTCAGCGTCGAAGCGGGCGATCTCGGTGGCAGCTTCAGTTGCCAAGGATCGCGTTGCGGCCGAGAGCGGCACATCAGGATTCTCGCTCGTGGCCCGGATGGGTGGTTGGTGAAGGCATGACGGTCCCATTCGGTCATCGCCCACGCAGCTGCTGGACACTCTCTATTTGCCGGGATTGAGGTCAGCCACTGTCGCGCGGTGTCTTGGGGATTGCCGCACTGAGCCGCACAACCAGCGCACGTGCGGCCTCGACGAATTCCGGCGGGTCGAGCACTTCCATGGTTTGGTCGAGCAGCGCCATCCAGATAAGGAAGCTGAGTGACCAAGGACCGCGAGTGGTGACGACGCAGCTGTCTGCACCCTCGGGGTCAACGATCGCATAGCGGCTGGGGATCCGGCCTTCGATACGCGCGGCAGGGACGTGGAGGCGGATGCGGGCCGGTGCGGCACCGAGCTCACCGCTTCGGCCCGCCCGTGACTGGACGTAGGCGGCCGGGTCGCCGCCAGGTACCGCGCGTCGCTGACCGCGCTCACCGGGACGGCCGCGGCCGCGGATGCGGTCGACACGGAAAGTGCGCCAGTCGTTCCGATCCAGATCGAAGGCGACCAAGTACCAGTCGAACCCGCTGTGGACGAGGGCGCAGGGTTCGGTGTGCCGCTGAGATGCGCGTCCGTCTCCGGCGACGTAGGAGAAGCGCACACGTAGGGTGTCGCGGCACGCGCCCGCGAGTGTCGCGAGGACGTCGGCGTCTACCAGCGGAGCGCCTGTCGCGACGGCCGAGGTGGCGGCCCCGAGCGCCCTGACACGCCGCCGCAGTCGATCGGGTAGGACTTGCTCGAGCTTGGCCAGCGCGCGAAGCGACGTCTCCTCAACACCCGCGATGGAGCCGGCGGCGGTAGTCCGCAGCCCAACCGCGACGGCTACCGCCTCGGCGTCGTCGAGCAAGAGGGGCGGCAGCCGGCCGCCGGTGCCGAGGCGGTAGCCGCCCGCGACGCCACGGGCGGCGTGCACCGGGTAGCCGAGCGCGCGGAGCTTGTCGACGTCACGGCGAATCGTCCGCGGTCCGACCTCGAACCGGTCCGCAAGCTCCTGGCCGGTCCACTCCCGGCGAAGCTGCAGCAGCGAGATCAGGGCGAGGAGGCGGGCGGAGGGCTGGAGCATCGCTTCTCGCACAGTCTCCTCCAGGGATTGCGGACGGGATCCTCGTGGAAGCTGTCAGTCCACCTAATTAGGACGCTGGATGACCGTAATCGGTGCGAAGGTTACTCGGCAGGTCAGCCGCAGACCAACTAACGGAGGAATGATGATCGAGCACCAGGACAGGGCACTGCAGGTCGCCCTCGAGTACTACGGGGCATGGGCGAGCAAGGACCTCGAGCAGACCATGAGCTTCATCGCCGACGACGTCGTCTGCGATGCCCCGGCCGGACGGATCGAAGGCGCTCGCGCCTACCGCGGGTTCTTGGAGTCGTTCTTCCAGCTCCTCGAGCGTGCGGAGCTGATCGCCTCCTTCGGTGATGACGAGACGGCGATGCTCCTCTACGACAACGAAACAGTGCCGGTGCCCAGCGCACCGTCCGTCGGGCACTTCACGGTGCAGGACGGCAAGATCACCCGCATCCGCTTCATCTTCGATCGGGTGCCGTATGAGGCGGCAGCGCGTACTCGCCAGGCGCTCTGACAGTCCGTGACGCGAGACCAGCGAGGAGAAAGCAGAGTGGGCAACAAAGAGGTCAGCTCGGTTCTCATCACCGGGGCCGATGCGGGCATCGGAAAGAGAGCTCGCACGCCAGCTCGGCACCATCACGGTTGACGTAGGTGCCGCACGGCTGGTCGACGCTGTCCAAGAATCGGCCTATAGGCACGGGACCGTTCTACGGCAGCGCCAAGGACACGCTCACGGGACCCGTGTTAGCGAGACGCGGCCGATTCGGGGTGGCCGGTGGGCACCACGGGGCGCAGCGCGTTGGTGACCAGGGTCGCCAGGGCCAGGAGTGCGGCGACGACGAGTAAGGCGCGTAGGACGGTGAGGTGGTCGCCGAGGAAGCCGATGAGAGGGGGGCCGCCGAGGAAGGCGCAGTAGCCGATGGAGGCGACGACGCTGACGCGCCCGGCAGCGGCGGCGGGCTCGTCGGCGGCTGCGCTCATGCCGACCGGGAAACCGAGCGACGCGCCGGCTCCCCAGAGAAACGCTCCCACGAAGGCCAGCGGGGTGAACGGACTGAATACGAACAGTAGGAGGCCGGTGACCGCGACGGCGGCCAGGCCACGTAAGACCGGGACGCGTCCGAACCTGTCGAGCAGGCCGGTGCCGAACCAGCGCACGGCGGTCATGGCCGCCAGGAACGTCGCGAAGCCGAGGGTCCCGACTACTGCGGGGGCGTGATAGCCGTCGATGAGCGCGACATTGATCCAGTCGTTGCCGCTTCCTTCGGAAAAGGCGAACGCCAGGACGACCACGCCGACCAACAGGGTGCGGGGTTCGCGCCAGCGGGCCAACGCGTTCCCAGAACGGGTGTCAGCAGAGGCCGACTGTGAAGCCGCCTCTGCCTGATCGGTGTCGGCCACGAAGCCGCGAACCGCGAGCGGCACGAGCACCGCCACGATGACAGCGACTACGAGCAGGTGGGCAGTCACCGAGACGCCCAAGGCGACCATCAGCGCTCCGCTCAGGGCACCGCCGACCGTGCCGGCGCTGAATCCGGCATGAAAGCGCGGCATGATCGCTCGACCGAGGTGCCGTTCGACGGTGGCACCCTGCACGTTCATCGCGACGTCCCACGCGCCGTTGGCCAAACCGAGCACGAACAGCCCCACCAGCAGCGGGACCACCCCGGCCCGGTAACCGATCGACACGACCGCCAGGCCGATCGCCAGCAGCACCGACATGCCGGCGACCGTGCGGCGGGAATTGACGCGATGCACGATGGTTCCGGCCAACGGCAACGCGACCAGCGATCCCGCCGCGATGGCCAGCAGGACCAGGCCGAGGTCGGCTGGGCTCAGCTGAAGCCGATCACGGACCTGTGGAATGCGGGAAGCCCAGCTGGCGAAAACGAAACCGGAGCCGATGAACGCGACGTAGGTGGCGCGGGCCGCCACCGTGACCTCCGCCGGTGTGTACCCGGCGATGCCGGTATCGGTATGTGCGTTCATGCTGATCCTGACTGCTGGTGGCGGCTCACTGATGATGCCGCGGGAAGGCCCCCTTGTCAGACCCATTCTTGGTTGAACATCATCATGTACCTCGCTTTCGGGATGTCTGGTTGTGGGACAGCGGTCACTGCTCAGACCCACTCCTGGTTGCGCACGTAACTCACCTGCCTTTCTGGCGTTGGCGTTGCCCAGCCTGTCCGCTCGCGTCTACAGCCACTCCTGGTTGAACCTCATGCGAACTCACCTACCTCCGGGTCGTGGAAATGTGATCACGGGACGTACCGGCGTTCTCTGGAGGCTCCTGGCCCTCCTCCACACCTGTGAATTACCTCCGAACGGCGATAAGTTAGCGCAAGATGGAAGCACCAGCAGTGACCAGTTCGTTGCACGCTGCATCTAACGGTGAGGACGCTCAACTTGATGGCACCGACGAACGGCGACGGCGATAGCCGTACGCGGTCTCGTCCGCGCCGCTGGACGCGGTGGGCCTTGTGGGCGACCCCGCGGCCGGCATTGGTCATCATCCTCGTCGTTGAGGCCGCCGTCACGATCCTCACCGTGGTCGCCCTCTCAGTCGGCCATGCGAGCGGCGCGACTCTCGGCCGGTTCGCGCTTCTGGTCGTGCTCAGCGGCGGCTACGCCGAGGCCGGCGATCGCGTCGAACGGTTCCGCCGCTACCTCTCCACCAGCGTCGGCACGATGGCCAGTCCCGTCGCCGTCTGGTGCTTCGCCGCCGGACTGACGCTGCCGCCCGGTTGGGCCGCCCTGTTCGTCGTCGTGCTCTACGGCCACACCCTTCTCCGTGCGCGGCGGCACGAGTCAGCGCGTCCGCATCGGCTGATCTTCACCGCGGCCACGGTCGTGCTGGCGACCCTGGTCGCTTCGGCCATCACCACCGCCGTCGATCCGTCCGGTGGTCTGCTGGCCGTGGGCGTGCCCGGTGCCGTCGGCGTCCTGGGCGCCCTGCTCGCCTACATAGCCATCAACCAATCGCTGGTCTCGATCGTCATCTATTTCGTCAGGCGCCCGGCGAAATTCCGGACTGCGATGCTCAGCGGTGACGACCTCACCCTGGAAGTCGCCACCCTCGTCCTCGCGTTACTCACTGCTGAAGCGTTGGTGCACTCACCGCTGATCGCCCCGCTGGTCCTGGCGGTGCTCGTGGTGCTGCACCGGAGTTCCCTCGTCCGCCAGCTCGAGCGCGGGGCCAGCACCGACGCCAAGACCGGACTGCTCAACGCGGCCAGCTGGCGCCAGCTCGCCCAGCGTCAACTCCGCCGAGTTCAGCGTGGCGGCGACGGCGCCTCGGTACTGATGGTCGATCTAGACCATTTCAAGAGGGTCAATGATACCTACGGCCACCTGGCCGGTGACACCGTCCTTCGATCGGTGGCTGACACGCTGGCCCGCGAGCTGCGTGGCCACGATGCCGTCGGCCGCTTCGGTGGCGAGGAGTTTGTCGTACTGCTCGACGGCGTCGCTCCCGCCACCGCCCTGAACATCTGCACGCGCCTCAATGCCCGCATCCGCGAGCTGACCTTCGACGACGTGCACCAGGTCACCGCCTCCATCGGCCTGGCCAGCTACCCGGCCGACGGTCATCACCTCGATGACCTCATCGAGGCCGCCGACGCGGCGATGTACCGGGCCAAGGACGGCGGCCGGGATCAGACCCAGCCCGCTGTTGCCGGGCTCACGGCATAGCAGCTCTCGAGGCTCCGGACATCGAGCGTGAACGTCTCGAAGCTCAGCTGGCCGACGAGCACGGCGCACGAAGTGCCGCCCGGTGCCATTTGACACGACACGCAGGGTGCAGCCTGGTGTGGGCGTGTATATGTTTGCCTGCCATGCTCTGACCGTGCATAGCCGAATCAGGGGCGCTGGACTCACAGCGCTCAAGCCGACCTCCTCGGTACGTCGATGGGCCGGGCGACGGCTGTTGTCGACGTCGGCAGGCAAGCGTCTCGGGCTGACGGGGGTGTCGATCGTCCCGAAGAAGCTGACCATGCCACTGCGCCGGGACGGGCTGGAGCCGGTCGCGGCGCTCGGCGAAAAGCGCGAAGCGGACCCGGTCAGCAAGCTCAGCCGGATGTTCGGTATCGACGTCTGGCTGGTGTCGGGCTACCACGAGGTTCGCGCCGTGCTGGAGGACACCACGAGTTACAGCACCGACATCCGGGCACTGATCGGTCCCGGCGCCGCGGCCCCGATCGGTGGCCTGGGCTTCACCGATCCACCCGACCACACCCGGTTGCGCAAGTTCCTGACCCCCGAATTCACCGTTCGGCAGCTGGCCGGACTGGCACCCCGGATCGAGCAGATCATCAACGATCGGCTGGACGCGATGGCCGACACCGACGTGGTCGATATGGTGCCCGACTTCGCGTTTCCGATCCCGTTCCTGGTGATCTGTGAGCTGCTCGGGCTGCCCGCCGAGGACCGCGAACGGTTCCGGCTGCTGGGCCACGCCCGGTTCGACATCACCGGTGGCGGCGCGGGGACCTTCGGTGCGATGTCGGAGTCCCGGCAGTTTCTGCGCGAGGCGGTCAGGCGGCAACGGCTCAACCCCGGCGACGGCCTGATCGGGTCCATCGTCCGTGAGCACGGCGACGAGATCGACGACGACGAGCTGGCCGGCCTGGTGGATGGTGTGTTCACCGGTGGCTACGAGACCTCGGCCAGCATGTTGGCCCTGGGCACGCTGGCGTTGCTGCGCGACCCGGCTGCGTTCGAGTTGATCCGCACCGACCCGGGCGCGGTGGACGGCATCGTGGAAGAGCTGTTGCGGTATCTCAGCGTCGTCCAGATCTCCTTTCCCCGCTTCGCCCGCGGAAACCTGGACCTGTTCGGCCGCAGCATCAAGGCCGGCGACGTGGTGGTGTGCTCGATCAGCAGCGCGAACCGGGACGCCGCCTTCGGTGTCACGCCCGACCGGTTCGACCCGGAGCGGTCCGGCCGCTCGCACGTGGCCTTCGGGCATGGGTTTCACCGTTGCATCGGCTCGGAACTGGCCAAGATGGAACTTCGGCTGGCGTTCCGGACCCTGGCGCGCCGCTATCCCGACCTCAGCCTCGCCGTCGAGCCCGGCGATTTGAAGTTCCGGGACCTGTCGATCGTCTACGGGGTCGAATCGCTGCCGGTGCGGCTCGGCGTAGCGGCAAACCTTCGGATGACCTGAGACGTGTGCACGTCGGACTCCGCTCCGACGCCCGAGGTGTGGCAGCATTCGGCCGTGCTTGATCAGTCGAACAAGTCGATGCCGCGGTGAGGATTGTTCACGTGGCTGACTCCTTCGCCCCCGATGTCGGCGGCATCGAACGTCAGGTCGAAGCGCTGGCCCGTCATCAGACGTCTGAAGGCCACGACGTCACCGTCATCACCGCAGTGGCCGACGAGATGGATATCGACCTCGACGTCAGGCGCGCGGCCCCGGGCCGCTGGCTGACGGTCGCGTTCCCGTGGCGCAACCACAAAATGGTGGCCGAGGTGCTCGACCGGGGCGACATCGACGTGGTGCACGCCCACTTCACCGTGATCTCGCCGCTGGCCAGCTACGTGACCAAGGCGGCCAGCCGGCGCGGGATTCCGGTGGGGGCGACCGTGCACTCGCTGTGGTGGCAGGTCACCATCGCCACCCGGGTGTCGACCCTGCCGTTCGGCTGGGGACGGATGTGGGCCGCCTGGTCAGGTGTCAGCAGCGTCGCGGCCGGTCGCGTCAGCCGAACCCTGCGCAAGGTCTCCGAGGTGTCGGTGGTGCCGAACCTGGTCGAGATCGGCTGGTGGCGGCCGTCCGAACCGATCCGCGAGACCGGTACCGGTGAGATCCGGCTGGTGCTGGTGGGGCGGTTGAAAAAACGTAAGCACGTCGATGAGTTTCTCGATGCCCTCGCTGCCGCCCGTGCCCGGATCTCCCCCGACATCGCCGTACGGGTGGATGTCGTCGGCGCCGGTCCGCGGCACGACGATCTGCAGCGGCAGATCACTCGGTTAGGCCTGGCCGACTGGGTGACGCTGCTGGGCCATCGCACGCCGGAGCAGATCCGGACGCTGCTGCACGAGTCGGACCTGTTCGTCGCCTCGTCCCGGCAGGAGTCTTTCGGTATCGCCGCTCTCGAGGCACGCGCGGCTGGATTGCCCGTGCTGGGCTATCGCGGCAATGGGCTGGTCGACTTCATCGCGGACGGCACCGAAGGCGTGCTGGTCGCAGACGGGCCGGAGATGACCGAGGCCCTCGTGTCGTTGTTCAGCCAGCCGGACGAGTTGACCCGGCTGCGCAAGACCACCACCACGTTCGCACCCTCGGTGGATGTAGATGCCGCGATGAGCTCGGTGTACGGGCTTTACCGCCGGGCGCGGGCGATGCACCGGTTGCCCGTCCTGCCGTAGCAGCGTCATGAGGCTGGGCCATTCCGGGGCGGCTCTCGACACGCTCGGAGCCACCGAGGTGGCACTGTGGGGCAGCAATGCGAGGCGTGACCCAGCCGATCAGGATCCGACCGAGGATCCCGCGCCGTCCCGACAGGAGCGCTGAGATGGCTGTGAAGGGCAAGCGGCTGGAGATCGTGCTCGACGGCGTGCCTGCCGGCCAGCTGTTCCAGGACGAGCACGGCCGGCTTCGCTCGTCTACGACGACGACTATCGCCGCCGCGCCGACGCCACCCCCTGTCGCTGTCGATGCCGCTCAGCCGGGCTCGATACGAGCACAACTCGGTGGACCCGTTCCTGCGCGGACTGCTGCCCGACAGCGAGGCCGTCCTGCAGCGATGGGGCCGGCGCTTCGGGGTATCGGCCAACAGCCCGTTCGCACCTCTCTCTCACATGACACCCCACCGGGTGCACCCCATTTCGGCGATCCAGCGGCAGGGGGTAGGCGGCCTATCCAGGTGTGGCTGGTACACGCTCCGCCGCCGTCAGGGGCGGGTGGCGCCGTAATAGCCGGTCTCGACTTGACCGATTCGCCGACTCGATGATCTCGACCCGGGTGGGTCTTACGGGCCTGTGGTCGCCGACCTCATCGGCTGATCGCCGTTGTGCGCCAGCATCACACTGTCGTGTTGGCGATGGCGAGTTTGGAGCGGACGTGTACCAGGGGTGCGTGGGGGTCCTGAGGCTGGGGAATGGCCGCGAGAGTGAAGTCGGAGATCACGCCCGGGCGGAAGACGAGGCAGTGAGTCGAGCCGCCGAACTGGAAGTAGCCGAGTTCCTCGCCCTTTGCCACGTGGTAGCCGGGTGCCACGTTCGGGCCGATCATGCAGGAGGAGACCTCCACCATGCCGACCGGTACGAATGCCACCAGACCGATGACGGGATCGTCGGCTTGGATGAGGATGATCGCCCGCGTCGCGACATGGGTGATGTAGGACTGGGAGTTCGTGGGCTCGACCGCGTCGGCGCCTTCGGCGTCGGCCTCGGAGTAGTACGTGCCGTCTTGGACGAACGCCCGCACGATCGTTCCCGCGACCGGGCTGTGCCACCGGTGGTAGTTGGTTGCGCTCAGGAAGGCCTGGTAGATGGTCCCACCGATGAATTGATCGACGGATTCGTCATTGGCCAGCATGTCCTCCAGGGAGTAGGGCTGGCTCTTGAGCCAGAACCGATCCTGGCGCTTGACGTCTGTGCTGATGCGGTAGGGCGTCGACTCGCAGGCGCTGACGATCACTTTGTCGTCATCGGGGAAGTCGACCGGACGTTCGCCGTCGGCGAATCGTCGGGTGAAGAAGTCGTTCCACGAGGTGAAGCCCCAGTGTTCCTGCTGAGGGTCGTACTCGAACTGCTCCATGCCGACCGCCCGCTGGGCCGCGGCGGACTTCCAGCCCGAGGGTGAGTCGTTGAGCACGTACAGCGAGTCACCACTACTGAGGAATTCACACCACGCGGTCAGGATCTTCTTCAGCATCGCGTTGATCTGCGGGTCGCGGTAGGCGGCGAACCCGGCCGGCGTCCCCATCGTCCAGTCCAGGATCGCGGCAAGCGGCGTGGCCACCATCGCGCTCTCACCGAACTCAGGCGCCATCGTCAGCACCTCGTTGATCAGGCGCAGCAGCTGCTCCACGCTGTGCAGGTGCCGCTTGCGATACGACTTGGTGCTCGGAACCTGGGCGATCATCTGATTCAGGTACATCCGCACCACAGGATCGGAATCGATCAACTCCTGAAACTCGATAAGCACAGGATGGAGCACGGCCTGCTCCCCCTTGGCCTCCACCCTCTCCCGGTGCCCGGCAAGCCAAGCCTCCAAGTCCTCCTGATCGTCCGGCAACCAGCCGGCTCGGCGTCGAACGTCCACACCATCAGAGTCAGTTGTCATGAGGCCCAACCTAACCGGACTCTCCCCCGGCCATCACGCCGCCCGGCCCCCATACAGGCCGGCGATACCGGCCGTTATGGTTCCTGTGGTTCGCCCCTGGCCAGCCGTCCTCGCGGGCGTCGTATAGGCGCAGCGGAATCCGCACCGGAAGAGGGAGCCGACAGCTGAGATCGTCGACGGCGCGTAGGCAAGCGCTACTCGGCCATCATGGGGTGATGTTGGCCATTACGTGTTTGATGCGGGTGTAATCCTCCAGCTCGTACATGGACGGGTCCTTGCCGTAGCCGCCACCGTGGGTTGTAGGAAGTATCCGCCGCTCATACCTGGCACTGTGTCGGCGCCGATCGACGCGTGGTCGGCGTGCTGGCGACGGACGGCGTGCTGGCTGAGGCGGACGCGAGCGCCCGGCTCAGACGTGCCGCGGCCTCAGTGCCTCGAGCACGGCCCACGCCGCCTACAGCGCTTCATGTCATAAGTAGTCGCACGAGCGACGCATTCAGGCAACGGCTGACACGCGCAACATATCCCTGGCCTTCGGAAACGCTCGTTCGATCCAAGGGACGGCGTAGGGCAGGGCGCGGGGTGACCCCGTCGCCGACCGAGGTAGCACCGCGACACGAGTTGGCCCGACTTGCAACCGGACGTCGGCCACCCTGCAAGTGTGGAGTCATGCTGAGTGAGGTTCGTCAGCGGATGCGCCAGCGCCAATTGGCCGGCGACGCGCGTGCTGGATCTGGACACGCAACCGAAGTGCGGTTGAGTTGTGCAGCTGAGGTGTCGTGGCTCACCGGCTGAGCCGGCGGTATTTGCGGGTGCACAGTGCGCCGAAGACTAGGCCGATGCCGAGGGTCCAGGCCAGTGACTGCAGCACCAGCGAGCCGGTACCGGAGCCTCCCAGGAGAAGCTGGCGCTGCTGATCGGTTGCGTTGTGGCCGAGGATGAGCGAGCGGGCAGCGTTGATGACGACGCTGACGGGCTGGTGGGTGGCGAAGCCGCGTAGCCAGCCGGGCATGGTGGCGACCGGGACGAAGGCCGAGGACGCAAACGTCAGCGGGAAGATGATGGGAAACGTCGCGGCGTTCACCGCCTCCGGGCTGCGCACCGACAGCCCGATCAGCGCGTAACCGAGGCTGACCGCAAGCGCGAACAGCAACAACAGCATCGCGGCAAGCACCAGACCGACCACGTTCGCGGGTCGGAAACCGACCGCGAAACCGGTGGCAAGCAAGATGACGAGCCCGAATGCGTTGTTCAGCGTGTCGGCTGCGACCCGGCCACCGAAGACGGCGCTACGCGCCATCGGCAGCGAACGTAGCCGGTTGATGAAACCCTTCTGCATGTCATCAGCGAGCGCGAAGCCGGTGACGCCTGCGCTGAACAGCACGGTCTGCACTGCGATACCGGGGATCAGATAGTTGACGTAGTTGAGACCTTGCAAACCTTTGATGGCGCCACCGAACACAAAGCGGAACAGCAGCACGAACATGATCGGCGACACCAGGTTGAAGACAACCTGTTCTGGCTGCCGCATCAGGCGCCGCAGGTTGCGGCCGGCCATGGCGGCGGTATCGCGCAGCGCCCACACCGCGCCATCGGCCGCAGCCCCGCTCGACGCGGGCGAGTTGGGAAAGGTTGCGGTATCGCTCGACTGAGTGCTCACTTGAGCGTCCGTTCTTTCTCGTCGCGGTGCTCAGCCGCGTCCTGGCCGACTACTACATGGCCGGTGAGTGCGAGGAAGACGTCGTCGAGGCTCGGCTCGCGCAGCTGCAGCCCACGCGCGGTGACGCCGTGGGTATCCAGCTGGCGTACCACCTCGGTGAGCGTCGCCGTGCCGCTCTTGGCCGGAACACGAACGATGTCATCGTCCACGGTCGTGTCAGCATCGCCCACACCCTGCATCGCCCCTGCCACTTGGCGCGCCTCGTCGGCGTCACTCAAGCGGATCTCAACGACCGCGCCCCCCATCTCGGCCTTCAACTCCGCTGATGTTCCTTCAGCGATGACCTTGCCGTGGTCAACGACCGAAATGCGGTCGGCCAACCGATCGGCCTCCTCCAGATACTGAGTCGTCAACAGCACGGTTGTGCCCTCTCGCACGAGATCCTCGATGACGCTCCACAAGTCGATCCGGCTGCGCGGATCGAGCCCAGTTGTAGGTTCGTCGAGGAAAAGCACCGGCGGTCGAGCGACCAGAGCGGCCGCGAGATCGAGCCGGCGCCGCATGCCACCGGAATAGGTCTTGGCCGGGCGCCCGGCGGCGTCAGACAAAGCGAACCGTTCGAGCAACTCCCTCGCGCGCGTCTTCACCGCCGCCGACGCCATGTGGTTCAACCGGCCGACCAGGATCAGGTTCTCCGCACCGGTGAGATTGTCGTCCACAGCCGCATACTGCCCGGCAAGCCCGATCGACCGGCGCACCGCTGCCGGGTCGCGCACAACATCAATGCCCATCACCGTTGCCCGGCCAGCGTCCGGGCGCAGCAAAGTCGTCAGTATGTTGACGGCCGTAGTCTTGCCGGCGCCGTTAGGTCCTAGCAGCCCCAGCACCGTCGCGGGCTCGACCTCGAGCGACACACCGTCAAGTGCCTTCACCGCCGCGCCGAACGACTTGACGAGGCTGTCGGCGACGATTGCTGGACTACTCACGCACGACACGCTACCGACTCACCGGCACGCATGGACCGCTATTTGTTGGATAGTGGCTCCCTTGGCCGCAACCGCTGCTGGGCCGCTGGAGGGCCAAATCGTGTCATGCCCACCTGATAACAGGTACGCATCGCACGACAGCTCTGGTTGCTCGATGCGGAACCGATCCAGCAGCGTTCGTCAGCGCGGCGCGTTGTCACCGTCCGAGAGCAACCCCGCTTGAAGTGCTGGCCGCCGCGTATCAACTTCGCCGCCCGACCGCAGCCATCGACTTCGCGGCGCTCAACACATCCAATGACGTCGACACCATCAAGGCCATGGTCATTGGCGTTGCCAACACCCAATTGCCCCAGGATCAGTACGACGGCTTGGTGTTCGACACGTCGCATGCCGATGCTGTCTCGATCCGCGACGAGGAGGAATGCAACGGGGTCCGCGTCAGCATCGAGGCTGCACTGTCCACCGCCAAAATGCGATTCCACGTCGACGTCAATGTCGGATACCCCGGATCGGCCAGTACATTGACCGCGACCACAGCCTTGTATGGCTCACATTGAAGCGAGCCGGGAGTCACGTCGCGACTCCCACGGTCGGGCCACCGACTTGATTGGCGCGGGATATCCGTCGATCTCGCGCATCGCCGTCGTGCCGGAAGACCGGCTCTTCGCAGTTGAGGGTGTAGATCGTCTTGGCGCGTCGCTGCGGGGGTAGAGGTCGAGGTCTTCCGATGATGGAAGTTCTCACACTGCCCATCTGGAAGACCTCGACGTGCGTGACGCTACCTTCTGCTCTCCCGACCTGACGACGTTCTGCCGACTGGATGGCCTCGGTTTGGTGGTGACTGGTCAGCAGTTGCAGCCCGATCATGCGGTGCTCGAATGCCGGGTCTCTGAGGCTGATGACTGGTGCCATTCCTGCGGCT
>NZ_JAVREH010000014.1:0-95964 GCF_031845305.1 Jatrophihabitans lederbergiae
TCGCGGAACCACCGGATCGAGCCCGTCCACCCCACCCGCTCGGCCAGCACCGTCGCCGGCATGTCCGGCACTTCCCTCAACAGCGCCCGCACTCGCGGCTCGAACACGGTGAACGACGTCGGGCTAGGCGACCGCTCATACCTCGGCGGCGCCTGCGAGCCCACAGCCTTGATGACCGTCGTCCGCGAGATACCCAGCCGTTCAGCGATCCGCGCCTTCGGCACACCCTCCGCCGCCAGCCTCCTGATCAGCGCCCAGTCCTCCAAAGTGATCACACTCCAATCGTTGAGTGCTCACTTCTCACCGCCGAAACTGTTCAGTTTTCGAGCGCCGCCGACACGGAACCTCTGGCTGTTCCCCGCTCGCGCGGGGGTGATCCGGCGTTCCACGTGGCGATCCCGTCCGCGTGCGCCTGTTCCCCGCTCGCGCGGGGGTGATCCGTAGTGACCGGACGGCACCCAGGACGGCCACGCCTGTTCCCCGCTCGCGCGGGGGTGATCCGAAGTCGATGCCGCCCAGGTGTGTGATCGCGAGCTGTTCCCCGCTCGCGCGGGGGTGATCCAGCCACGTCGCCCTCTTGACCTTCGCCGCGGACCTGTTCCCCGCTCGCGCGGGGGTGATCCCACCACCGCCGACCCCACCGCGTCCACCAGGTCCTGTTCCCCGCTCGCGCGGGGGTGATCCCCTGGTGGCGACACTCAAGCCGCTGGTCGATGGCTGTTCCCCGCTCGCGCGGGGGTGATCCCACCACGACGTTACGGCTACGGTGCCTGGCCGCCTGTTCCCCGCTCGCGCGGGGGTGATCCCTCGGTGAACCCGTACGGCCGCCCTTCGAGCACCTGTTCCCCGCTCGCGCGGGGGTGATCCGGCCTTGGCCGGCCAGGCGATGGTGCTCGCCATCTGTTCCCCGCTCGCGCGGGGGTGATCCCCGCCTACAGCGGCGAGATCATGACGATCAAGTCTGTTCCCCGCTCGCGCGGGGGTGATCCTGGGGCTGGGACTACAGAAAGAACGGTGCAGCGCTGTTCCCCGCTCGCGCGGGGGTGATCCCGCCGCCGCGCCGGCCGGGTCGGTCACTGTAACCTGTTCCCCGCTCGCGCGGGGGTGATCCCACCTTCAACGGCATGGTCGAGATCAGCCCCGACTGTTCCCCGCTCGCGCGGGGGTGATCCATCATCCGGTGGCTCCGATGAGCAACACCAACGCTGTTCCCCGCTCGCGCGGGGGTGATCCCCTGTCGAAGGCCGGTAACGGGCTCGCCGACACCTGTTCCCCGCTCGCGCGGGGGTGATCCCCCGGCACCTGGCACACCGCCGGTGGAGCAGACCTGTTCCCCGCTCGCGCGGGGGTGATCCCCCGATGGTGGCCGAGTCGGTGACGTACCCGATCTGTTCCCCGCTCGCGCGGGGGTGATCCGACGGAAGAGGGCTAAGCCATGCCGACCGTGACCTGTTCCCCGCTCGCGCGGGGGTGATCCCTCGTCACGGGACCACTTGGACGGCGGTTTAGGCTGTTCCCCGCTCGCGCGGGGGTGATCCCCCGGCACAGGTGCAGTTCCCGTCCCTCGCCGGCTGTTCCCCGCTCGCGCGGGGGTGATCCGTCGTAGACCAGTTGCAGGTTGGCCTCGGCTACCTGTTCCCCGCTCGCGCGGGGGTGATCCCCTCAGAGGCCTCCCCAGCTGGCCCACCCCCACCTGTTCCCCGCTCGCGCGGGGGTGATCCGAACTCGCGGACCGCGGCGGTGCGCGGGTCGCCCTGTTCCCCGCTCGCGCGGGGGTGATCCCGAGTCGTCACCACCGACCGCCGGGTTGTGCCGCTGTTCCCCGCTCGCGCGGGGGTGATCCCTGGTTGGTCGCCCAGGGTGACCACTCGGGGGCCCTGTTCCCCGCTCGCGCGGGGGTGATCCCTTCGCCCAGACCCCCGTCCTGGCCGTGGCCGACTGTTCCCCGCTCGCGCGGGGGTGATCCTTGTCCTCATCCCTGGGCCGAAGGTCGGGCGGGCTGTTCCCCGCTCGCGCGGGGGTGATCCCGTCGCCGGCCTGGCGGGCACACCCGACACGATCTGTTCCCCGCTCGCGCGGGGGTGATCCCTACTCCGGCATCGCCCAGGGCAACCTGGCGAACTGTTCCCCGCTCGCGCGGGGGTGATCCCTCGTCGGCTTTGATGCCTTTGGCGTCGGCGGTCTGTTCCCCGCTCGCGCGGGGGTGATCCCTGGACACCGTACTCATTGAGCGTGTCGAGGAACTGTTCCCCGCTCGCGCGGGGGTGATCCCAACGACGCGCTGGTGACACAGGTGGCTGGTGTCTGTTCCCCGCTCGCGCGGGGGTGATCCTCACCTGCCGGACCGAACACCTCGAACTCGACCCTGTTCCCCGCTCGCGCGGGGGTGATCCTCTCACCTACCAGCTGAGTTACTTCTCGTAGGCCTGTTCCCCGCTCGCGCGGGGGTGATCCGTGATCGCGGTCACCCGACCGATTCTGCTCCTCCTGTTCCCCGCTCGCGCGGGGGTGATCCGTCGGGCGACAAGGGCAAGAAGGCCGAGTACAACTGTTCCCCGCTCGCGCGGGGGTGATCCCACTACCCCCGTGCCGCCATCGTGTCAACACCACTGTTCCCCGCTCGCGCGGGGGTGATCCCCAGGGCGGTGACCTCTGGGTGACGGTTTTACACTGTTCCCCGCTCGCGCGGGGGTGATCCCTTGATGTCCAGGGCGCAGGCGGCGTCGCCGTCCTGTTCCCCGCTCGCGCGGGGGTGATCCCGGGGTCGAGAACGGCACCACGATCCCGTACACCTGTTCCCCGCTCGCGCGGGGGTGATCCAACGTCGGCCGCCTTGCGGAGGTCGTCGGACTTCTGTTCCCCGCTCGCGCGGGGGTGATCCCTCCGTGGCCTCGACGAGCACCTGCACGGCAGCCTGTTCCCCGCTCGCGCGGGGGTGATCCCGTCCTCAAGCACCGCACACGCGGACGGGATCGCTGTTCCCCGCTCGCGCGGGGGTGATCCGAACGGCAGCGAGCTCTCGTCCAACGCAGGGGTCTGTTCCCCGCTCGCGCGGGGGTGATCCGCCGAACCCGGGGGCAGCTCCACCCCCGCCGGCCTGTTCCCCGCTCGCGCGGGGGTGATCCGGTCTTCGTGGTCGGCCCACCGGTCCCGAACTGCTGTTCCCCGCTCGCGCGGGGGTGATCCCTGGCGGCCGGCCGCCGCCTGACGCTGAGCGCGCTGTTCCCCGCTCGCGCGGGGGTGATCCCTGGCGGCCGGCCGCCGCCTGACGCTGAGCGCGCTGTTCCCCGCTCGCGCGGGGGTGATCCCAGCTCCGGTGCCGGACTCGGCCTGGACGCGCCCTGTTCCCCGCTCGCGCGGGGGTGATCCCGCCACCTGGTAGGCGGCCTGCGGCTGGAAGTCCTGTTCCCCGCTCGCGCGGGGGTGATCCCTGACCAGCGTCGTCACCGCCGACAGCGCCGCCCTGTTCCCCGCTCGCGCGGGGGTGATCCGGCGACACCGTCGGCGTCTTCCAAATCGAATCCCTGTTCCCCGCTCGCGCGGGGGTGATCCCTACACCCCTGAGCCGGTGGCTCCGACGCTGTTCTGTTCTCCGCTCGCGCGGGGGTGATCCCACCACCATCTGCCGGTCCGGTGGGTACACCACCTGTTCCCCGCTCGCGCGGGGGTGATCCCCGCTGGCGCGTCCCAGGTCATCCCCGTGGACCTGTTCCCCGCTCGCGCGGGGTGATCCTTTCGCACGGCGAACCGCAACCACCGCAGACAACTGTTCCCCGCTCACGCGGGGGTGATCCGATGACGACGCGTGCAAGCTCACCGCCTACACCCTGTTCCCCGCTCGCGCGGGGTGATCCGGGGCCATGTCGCCATGCGAACCGCAGAAAACTCTGTTCCCCGCTCGCACGGGGGTGATCCGTCGACCCGGACCCGGCGGGCGTCCCAGTGCCGCTGTTCCCCGCTCGCGCGGGGGTGATCCCGTGGCCGAGCACGGCACGTCCGACGATTTTTTCTGTTTCCGCTCGCGCGGGGGTGATCCGACATGCCGAGCGAGGTCTTCGTCGCGATCGATCTGTTCCCCGCTCGCGCGGGGGTGATCCCGTGCCTATTCCCTTCGGGAATAGGCACGTTGCGCTCGCGCAGCGGCACCTCGAGGTGATCGGTCAGCTTCAAGATCATCTCCGGGGTGGGTCGGGAGCGGCCAGTCTCGACGAAGCTCAGGTGCCGCCTCAAGATCTCGGCTCGGACGGACAACTCCAGCTGGCTCAGCCGTCGACGCTCGCGCCATTCACGTAGCAGTTGGCCCGACCGGACGGCTGGCGGTGGACGTCATCCGCCAGACGCTAGCGGTCACCGGACGCCGCGCGATTACCTCCGATGTCCCGGCCACGCATCACCGCAAGGGAATCGACACGACCGATGCACCGAAGCAAAGCTCGCCCTCGTCAAGCAGCACACCGAAGCGACTGTTATGACCGACCTGATCACCAACTACCTGGCCTGCTGGAACGAGGCCGACTCCGACGCCCGCCACGCGCTGATCGACCAGTGCTGGAGCGAGGCCGCATGGCCGGACCCGATGACCGAGGTGGCCGGTCGTGCGGCGCTGAACGCCACTATCAGCGCCGTTCAGCAACAGTTCCCGGGCTGGTCTTCACCCGTCGGCAACGTGGATGTGCACCACAACCAGGCGCGGTTCCAGTGGGAGCTCGGGCCGGCAGGGGCCGAACCGGTCGTCATCGGATTCGACGTCGTCGTCACCGATGCGCACGGGCGTATCGAGCGCGTCCTGGACTTCCTGGACCACGTCCCCGAGTGATCGCTGCATTTGGCAAACTCCCGACGGATGCCCAGCTTCGGACAGCGCTTACCCCCGCCCCAGCTGTACAGACGGATTGGCTTCGCTAGGTCAGTGGTGGCACCGGACCGGCGATGATGCTGCGGTCGCGGGCTCGACGGGCAGCTTCGTCGACGATGCTGGTGGCAAGCTCAGCCAGCTTCACGTTCTGTCGCTGGCTGAGGTCACGCAAAGCAGTCAGAGCTTCGTCGGGGCCACTACCGCGCCGGCTCATCAAGATTCCGACCGCGCGCTCCACGACGGCACCCTCGGTCATGGCCCAATGGGCGCTCGCTGCCAGCCGATTCGCCGCGGCCAACTGCTGGGCGTTGGCGATAACCGCCGAAGCTGCCGCGGTTACCAGCTGCGCACGCTGGGCAACCGGATCGGTGAAGGCATTCTTCGCCTTCGCGTACAAGGTGACCGCGCCCAGCGGTGGCTCGACGCGCAGTGGCAGCGCCAAGACGCTGTGCAGGCCCACACGGCCCGCGCGTGGCCCGAATCGGGACCAGCGAGGCTCACCGCCGAGCGATCCGGACATCACCGGCTGAGCCCCGGCGGCGGCGCTCAAGGAGGGTCCCTCGCCGAGCTCGTCCTGCAGCCGTTCGAGCTCGGTGGCGAATTTCTCGGTGCCGGCAACCGCATCCGCGCGATCGGCCTCTACCAACCGGATGCAGGCTCCATCCACGCCGGTGATCGACTCGTGCACGATGTGAGCTATCGATTGCAGGACGGACGCCAGGTCCCCCTGACCCAGCGGGATCTGAACCAGCTTCATAAGTGCTGGCGAGAGGTCGTTAGCACCCTGCAGGGACAACTCAGCTCCGAACGCCGGCCGATGCCAGAGAGCAAGGCCATCTCGCGATGCCACGCTCCTCTTTACGAGAGGACTTCGGAACCGAACGCCGGACGGATTGCCCGTCGCTGAGCACTCGGTGTCAGGAGCCCCCCGACGCCGTATGCACCTTGACCGCCTGGCCACCGAGCGAGACGTACAACCTGGCCCAGGCCTGGTCGATCGTGGTTGGGCTCGCGCCGTCGCAATACGGTTTCGCCCCGTTGCTGGTGTAGTACTGCATCATTTGCAGGATGTGAGCGGTGTCCGCATGCTGCGCGGCACCGGTGTAGAGCGGGCCGGGCCGTTGGGACTGGTGCCTCATGCAGGTCAGAGTGCCCTGCTGCTGATCGTCGAACAGCCCTGTGGCGGCGGATTTTTGTGTGTGGCCGCAGCCGGCAATGCCCCCGATCACCATTAGTGCAGCCAGGCCTGTGCCCAGTACGTGGCGGGGTTTGAGGGAGTCAGACGATGCCATGTGCAGCTCTCAGTGTGAGGCCGATTCCGACGACCAGGACCAGACCGGCGGTGAGGATCGGCATGAGGAAGGCCAGCCGGTTGGCAGCGCTGAGCCGTCTGCCCGAGGCGAGTCGGGCGAACTGGTTGCGCAATTTGACAAGGATCAGGCCGGCTGCGGTCAGCGCCCCGGCCATTCCGAGCCCGTAGAAGAGAACCAGGGTGATCCCGAATGCGGTGCGACCGAGCGCGATGGCCGCGAGGAGTACCAGCAACGCGGACGGGCTAGGGACCAGGCCACCGGCAACACCGAGGCCGATCAAGCCGCCACGGCTGAATCCCTGGCCAGGCTGGTGTGAGTGACTCCGCGACCCGAACCCGTGCCGGTGCTCGTGTCCCCCGCTGTGTACGTGCTCGTGCGGCTCGTCGTGCCGGTGCTCGTGCGGCTCGTCGTGGCTGGTCCCGTGTTCATGTGTGTGGCCGTGTTCATGTGTGTCGCCGTGTTGGTGGGTGTCGCCGTGTTGGTGGGTGTCGCCGTGTTGGTGGGTATGGCCGTGTGCGTCATGGCTCGCGAGAATGACGTCGGCATGGGTGCCACCCGCCGGTACCAGGGCGAGGTCTACGACTTCGTCTACGACGGTGGCCTGTCTGTGCTTGCGTAACCGGGCGCTCGCCGAGACCAGCAGCCCGAGCCCCACCGCGGCGATGATCAGCCCGGACAGGATGCCCAGGTCCTGTTCGGCGGCGGTTGTCGAGAACGCTGCGGTGATACTGATGATCAGGCCGAGGACGAGCACGCCGGCCGTGTGGGTGACGGTCACCGTGGCTCCGACCAGGACCACGTCGCGTAATCGGCCCTGACGGCCGACCAGATAGGCCGCCATGATGGTCTTGCCGTGGCCGGGCAGGAAGGCGTGTCCAGCACCGAGTGCCAGGGCCAGCAGGATCGCCAGCAAACCTATTCCGGCCGTGAGGTGCTTGCTGCCCACGAGGTTGTTGAAGGCGGTGGCGATTCGGTTGAGCGCGCGGACGGCTGCTCCGGCGACTGGCAGGTCTTTCGCCGCGGCGTACGTGGAGGCGCCCGAGCCGCCAGCAGTGGCGACCGAACCGGACCGGACGTTGAGCGGTGAGGACAGCATGTCGTTGGGGTAGGCGCGCAGCTCGTCGCTGACGCTGCGGGCCGGGAACGGCGACTGCCGCAGGGTCACCCGGTCGCCGACAGCGGTGATCTCGTGCCAGCCAATGCCGGCCGAATCCCAGTTGCTGTTGACCGCGACGGTGGCCTGGCCCGCGAGGTGCGCGGCTGCGGTCAGCTGGCAGGACAGCCGGCCCACCGTGAGCTGGATGACTCCCGGCCGCTCGACGTAGGAGGAGGCGCCGACTGTCAATGAGAGCCGCTGGCCGTTGACCGATATCGAGGTCGAGGTCGCCATCGCGGCGCACTGCCGGCTGGCGTACGCCGCCCGCTCGGCGTCATCGATCGTCCCGTCGCCGTTGGTGTCGATCAACGACTTGCGTTGCAGCGTCGGTATCTCGGCGATGTCCTCGACGGCGGAGTCGACGATGCGGTCGGGGTAGAGCCGCAGCCCGTCATAGTGGTTGACTGTTGCGTTGCCCAGCGGGTGAGCGCCTGCGGTCGGTGCGCCCGCCAGCCCGGTCACGGCGAAGGCGCCGATCAACATGGTGGCCAGCAGTCCGGTTCGACGGAGCGTGGCGTGGCGGATCACAACCCCGCCAGCGCGGTCCGGGCCAGCGGGGCCGCCAGCGGGTTGAAGTGCGGGTTGATGGCCAGCGCCTCCGTCAGCTCGGCTTTCGCCTGTGTCTTGTTACCCAATGCCTTGTGGATCATTCCGGCGTGGTAGTGGAACAGCGCGTTGCGGGTGCCCAGCGCCATCGCCTTCTTCTCCCAGACCAAGGCCTCGGCATCGCGGTGGTTGACGTGCAAAGCCCAGGCGTAGGCGTCGTCCATCTCGATAAACGGCCTGATTCGGATTCCTACCTTGCCGTACTTCAATGCAAGGGCCGGGTTGCCGTGATTGGCGTAGAACAGCGTCGGGTCGGTGTCCAGCGTGACGCCGTTGGCCTGGAAGAGCTTGTTCTCCGTGTCGAACACGGTGTACTGCTGCTGGGCCTCCTTCATGCGTCCGAGCGACTGCAGGTATTCCCCGTATTCCACGACGTACTCCGGCTGCGGCACGGCGTTGACCACCGCGGCGTAGTCGCGAGTCGCCGCATCGGTCCGACCGAGGGCGGCCTCGGCCCGGGCCTTGCCCTGGATCAGCGGGTAGTAGCTGGGATCGATCGTCAGGCCGGTCTCGCACAACGTCAGATCGGTCTTCGGATCCCCGGCGTTGAAGGACAGCTCGCCGAGGTAGTAATAGGCGAATGCCTTGTCCGCCGGGGCTGTGGAGGAGGCCAGCGCCTGCCGCATCGCCAGCCGGGCGTTGGAAATGTCACCGCGCAACTCGAAGACGTACTCGGCGCGGGTGAACGCGGCCACCCCGGGCTGCAGGTCGTTCATCTTCTGCGCCGCGGCGAACGCTTCCGGATAGCGGCCCAGCTGCGTCAGCGCGTCGTTGAGCGAGCCGTACAGGTTGGCGTTGTAGGGATTGAGTTTCAGCCCGCGTCGGGCCCAGCTCAACGCGCCGGTGAAGTCGTGCTCGGCCGCCTTCAGGGCGGCCTCGCCGGCCATCGCCTCGAAGTTCGAGCTGGTGTTTATGCTGAGCGACTTCTTCAGAACCGCTTCGGCCTTCGGATAGTACGAGGGGTCCACGGTGATCTTGGCCTGCTGCACGTAGTCCAATCCCAGACTCGCCCAGGCGCCGTAGTTGGCAGGCGTGGCGCGCACAGTGTCCTGCTGCTTGGCGATGTCGGCCCCGATCGGGTCCGGAATGGACGACCGCGCCGGAGAGGACGACGCCACCCCGGCCGGACCCGATGCCGTCCGGGTGGAGCCGCCGCCGGTGCCCACCGTGAAGGCCGCGACGGTGCCCGCCAAGGCGAGGAGGCCGACCCCGGCCAGCGCACCGGGCAGTGCCCAGCGAATCGGCATCACTTGCTGCCGCTCGCGAGGTAGGCGTAGGCGACGAAGTTCGACAGGTAGCTGCGGGCGTTGGTGTCGAATTGGCCCGTGCAGGTGATCAACCGCAGCTCCGGCCGACCCGTCGCTGCGTACACCGACCGGGCAGGGAACGAGCTCTTGACGTAATTAGCGGTCCGGTAGACGAGGAAGGTCGCGGTGGTTCCATCCGCCCGCGGCACAAGTACCTTGTCACCGACGCCGAGTTCCTTGAGCCGGAAGAAGACGGCCGGCCCCTTGTAGTTGTCCACATGGCCGACGATCAGCGCCGGCGGTTCATCGGCCTCACCTGGGTAGGCGCCGCTGACATACCAGCCCGCCTTGGAAAAGTCCGTGGGCACCTGCAGGGTGCCGTCGGCGGCCAGGCCCAGGCTCACCAGACTGGACGACACCCCGATCTTCGGGATCTTCACGGCAGTCGGCACCGAAGGACTGAGTCCAGTCTCGTCGGTCTTGACCGACCCGCTGATGTGCGCCGCCGGCGCGGGCCTGCTGATCGTGCTGATGGCGCCCGGGGACTTCTGAGGGACGGCCACCGCCATGGACGCGCTCTTGTGCGAACCCCCGAGGGAGCTGATCAGGACGGTGGCGGCGACGCCGAGCACCAGGCCGCCGGTGGCGAACGCGACCGGCATGACCGGAAACCGGCTAGCGGGCCGGTCACCGCTCCGGGGCGGCTCGGCCGGATCCTCAGACTCGGGCTTTTCCCCAACCGGGGGTGTGTCAGACATCGAAGACTCTTCCTGCCGTCAACGGCAATCTGGGAGGCACGACAGCCGAGCGATCTCGGCGTCGTGCCTCCCAGGCAGCACCTGTCAGGCCGACTAGCTGGCGTCCATTCCTGCAGTGTTGCTGCGGCGACGCCACACCAGTCCGGCCGAACCGAGAAGAAGCACTGCGAGGATACCGGTCGTCATCGGAACCATCGGGGTTCCGTGACTGCGGAGCGCGGTGCCACCGGCGCCGGTGTCGACCCCGCCGGTCGGCATCGTCATGCCGCTGCTACCAACGGTGGGGTTCACACCGCCGTTGACCGCCCTGTCGTTCGGCAACGCGATGTACGGGAAGCTGTTGGAGAAGGCCTTGTCGTTGGTGTTCACCCCGTCACCGGCGGCGAGGGCGGAGACGAGCTTACCCGACTGCGCAGCGCCTTCCAGCGCCTGCAGCTCGATGTCGACCACGTCATCGGACAGCCGGCGTCCATTCGGGAAACCCTGCAAATCGTTGGCCAGCACGCCCAGCCGGTTCGGCATGGCGGCGACCGGAACGGCCATGTTGAGCCGCAGCTCCTCTGACGCCACGAACTTCGACGCGGTGACGTCCTTGTTGAGCAGCTGAGAGTTCAGGTCAGCCTGGATCGGGTTGGCCGCGTCGTTCGGGTGCGTCTTGTGGATACCGGTCAGGAAGATCTCCACGAGATCGTTGCGCGGCGTGGCTGGCGCCGGGATGCCGTAGATCGACTGGATGAGCTTGGGCACCTCGGGGCTGGTCACTCGTTGGACGACGGCCGGGATGGTGTGGTCGACGTCCGGGGTGATCGAGTTGAAGGCATCCTTCAGACCGGTCGGTACGACGACCTCGTTGACCAAGGGGTTACCGAGCCGAGATACCTGCACGAACGGCCCGCTCGGGGTCGCCTTGCCCGCGGTGAGCTGAAGGGTCTGCTTCTCGGTGCTGCTCCACACCCCGATGACCGGGTTGCGGGTGCTGTTGCCGTTCAACGCCAAGGCCGCCTTGGGCACCTGCAGCGCAATGGTGTTGACGTTGTAACCGGCCAGGGTGTTCTGACCGCTCTCCTTCAGGTTCGCCCCGTACAGCAGGTCGAAGACCCGTAGGTCCAGGAAGAACGGGTCGTCGGCCTGACCGGCGAAGGTCTTGCCGGCGCCGCCGAGGACCGGCGTGATCGCGGCATCACGCAGCGAGGCGTAGTTCGGCATCGACGCGGGGCCTACATCCGAGGGAGCCGCGGTGCCGGTGGCGATCGTGGCGGCGACACCGCCCTTGATCGCCTGCAACGTGTACGTCTGCTTGAACAGCAGGTTCGGGTCGTTCAGCGAGGTGACCGGCCCGTTGTTGTACAGGAAGGTGTTGGTACCACGGTCATCGTGATTGGTGAAGGTCCACCGGTAGACGATGTCGGCCTTGCCGTCACCATTGCTGTCGATGTTGATGTCGTAGTGCGCACCCGCAGCGAACGGATAGAAGTTCGGACCACCGTTGGGCTCCTCGAACGGTATCCAGTTCGCGATGAGCGTCACCGAGTTCGCGTCGTTGGGGCTGGTGAACGCGTACACGTCGGTGTTGTCGATCTGGGGGTCCGACGCGGTGAGCGGGGCCTCGCGGTGGCTGGACGCGTCGGCGGCACCCGGCATGAACCCGACCGCGGCACCCCCTACGGCCATCAGGCCGACCAGACTCGCCGCCATGGTCCGCGAGCGGGAGCGACGGCCCTTCTGTACTTCTGTCATGCTCGATCCTTCCGCCGCCCGAAGGCAGACTGTGAGCGCAAAATGCGCGGCTTCCACCGTCATCCACGTGAGGGTGAATTTTCCAACCAGTTCAGAGCGCCCGAATCCTCGGACTCAAGCGCAGTCAATCCATGACATTCTGGGCGGCAGAGCACAATGCTCTCGTTATCGCAGCAGAAAAGCGGCGACACCGATCCCAGCCGGCTGGTGATCAACAGTCGTAGCTCACCGTAATCAGATGGATCTGTCAAGTCAGAACGGCTCGGGTGATCAAGGCGTGACCTTCGCTACGACAGAGGCGCTTGCTTTGGACCCCCGATTCACGTGAGCAGACACCAGCTCTCCGACACGGGTACCGGTCGGTCACGACACCAAATGGGTGGACACGACCAGGTTGTCGACGTAGCTGTGCGCGGCGCGGTCGAAGTCTCCGGTGCAGGTGATCAGGCGCAATACCTGCAGCGCGGTCGGTCCGTAGACGGCGGCGGTGGGGAACTTGTCTTTGGGGTACTCCTGCACCGTGTCCACCACGAATGTCAGCACGTGGCCGTTCTGCTGCCTCACCGTGGCGGTGTCGCCGGGCCGCAGGTCCTTCAGGCGGAAGAACACCGCCGGACCACTGACGGAGTCGACGTGTCCGGCAATGACAGCAGGCCCGGGATCGCCGGGCCGAACGCCGTCGGCGTACCACCCCGCACGCTGCCATTGCGAGGGCGACTGCAATGTGCCGTCGTCGGCCAGACCCAGCGGTTGTAACGAGCTGGTGACGCCGATCGCCGGAATCGATACCGACACCGGCGGCGAGGTCGTGGCGGCGGCCGCTGGGGCAGGAGCGAGCGCAGTGGGATTGCTGCTCACCAGCGCCGGTGAGGTCGACGTCGACCTCGCGGACGAAGTCGCACGCGAGGTGGTCGGCGAAGCGTCGGGCGCGGCACCACCACCACAACCGGTCAGCATGGTCAAGAGCGTGAGACCAGCGATACCGGCAGCCAGCGGTACGCCCCTGCTACCCATATTCATGAAGTGCTTGCGGCGCAGTCGGTGAGCGTCCGCGTGGTGAGCATTGCGGCGCCCAACGCGATCCACGCCGCTCCGTAGTAAGTGGGGGTGGTGGCCTGCGTTCGCTCCGCCGCGCTGAGCGCCGACGTGACGCCGGCCCGGTCACCGGCGGCCGAAGCCACTGCCGCGACCGCCACATCGCTGATCGGATGCCGCCAACTCACCTGCGGCTCCCCCGACAGCGACCGGATCGCCGGTTCGCCCAGCGAACCGACAGCCCGCGAGGCGGAGGCCGCCAGGGCACGATCGGCCGAGTCGCAGGACGAGGCCAGTCGGATCAACAGGCGAGGCGCGTCCAAGCCATACCGCGGACCAGCCGACCCATCCGGGCTGCCAGCGGGGGTAACCCCGGACGACGACTGATCCGGGTGCACGGAAGCCCAATCCGGCGGAAGCGCGGAGTTCACGAGCGTGCCGTCGAGCCGGCGAGTAGCCGTGGCGACCGAATCCCACTCCCGGTCACCGGTGAGCCGGCTCAACATGCTCGCTGTGCCGCCGACGAGATAACTGGGGTTGACCGTCGCGGGGGACTTGATCGCCCATGGCCCGGCGACCAGCACCCGTCCGGATTGAGTTGCGACAGTCTCACGTGCCAACGCGGCGGCCGCGAGCGCCCTACCACTCGATGTCGCGTGCGAGTCGCCGAATTTCCGGCCGGCGAGCGCCAACGCCCAGGCGGCATCGATGTCTGCGTCGGCGGCCGATTGCTCGTCGGCAACCTTGCCGTCCACCCACCGCCAGGCCAGCAACCCGTCCGGCTGTTGCAGATGCATCCTCGTCCAACTCCAGATCGTGTCGAACTTCGCGCGATCACCGGCCGTGACGGCCAGCAACATGCCATAGGCCTGGCCTTCGCTCACCGAGTCATTGCCCTGGTCCCGCCGTACTACCCGGCCGTCGGCATCGACCCAGGTAGCGAGGAAGTGCGCGGCCAGTGTCCGGGCCGCACGATCCGCGGTGCTCGGCTGCTGCCGATTGCGGAAGATCACCCCAGCGACCACGAGCAGAACAACCACAACGGCAGCCAGCAACCACCGTCGTGGACGCTGCGACGTCATGCCACCGGCGACCGATCCGAACGCACTCGACGGACGCCGAATCCCGCCAGCAGCAGAACCACCGCGAGCCCACCGAGCTCCAGTGCGAGTTCAGCCTTCGCGCCGCCGGTTGCCGTGAACGTGCCGGCCGTGCCGCCACCGCCCGCCGGCACCGCACCGGCCGGCATCTTCACCGCGCCCGCGGCGTCCAATGTGGTGCTCAGGGTGAGGCCGCCCCCGCGCTTGTCGAGCAGCAGGATCGAGGTGACGCTTCCCGAGGCAACGGATACCGATCCAGCCGTGCTCACCGACGGCATGCTCACCGCTATCGCCTTCAAGGGCCAGGTGCCCGCGGCCACCTGCGCGTAACCGGTGGCCGTCGCGAAGGCGGCGTCCTTGGCCACCACAGGCCCGTTCACCGCGACCACGGTTGCGGTTGGTGCGACGCTCGCGGCCTGAATGAGCCGCACCCGCGCCGTCCCGGGCTTGGGCGGGGTCAGGTCGTCGTTGAAGATCGCGCCCTTGCGCGCGGTTCCACTGCCCACGGCAGCAGCGGTATAGGCCTTGCCTGATTTGGCATCCAGCGTCCACGTCATCATCGGCCGCTGGGTGGCGGGCGCGCCGTGCGGGCGCATCGACACCGTGTAGAGGCCGGCCTTGACCGGGGTGTACTTGCTGACGCCGCCGTATACCTCGTTCGGGACCCACAGCGTGGTGGTGCCGCCGGAGAACGCGGTCAGGTAGACGTCGACCCCGGGTGCGTCCGGTGACAGGTGAGCGCTGCGGATATCTGCAATGCCGGTCGGCGTGGGCGAGGCGTAGGCGAGGCCACCGGTGCCTGCGGCGGCAAGAGCCACGGCGAAGACCCCGGTAGCGGCGAGGCGGAAACGATTCATCGTAGGTGTCCTTAGGGGTGAGGAGGGATGTTTGTCGGAGTGATCAGCCCTGCGGCACGACGGTGTCGCCGTCGATGGACCACACCAGTCGGACACCCCCGGACGCAAGTGCCTTGATCTGCATGGGTTGATAGCTCGTGGCCTGACCACTGAGTTCGGCTCGAGCCTGGGCAACGGTAAGTCCAGCCACGTCAACCGTCCTGATCGACAGTCCCGCGGCGGCCTCACTCGGGTCGATCGCCAGCGAATCGATCTTCACCGGCTGGATCGCGGCGAGGGAGACCAGGGCTGCCGCTGCTCGCAGATCCAGCCTTCCGGTTGCCAGCTCAGCCCTCGCGGCCGGAGTCTCACTCAGCCCGGAGTTTCCCGCGAGCGCCGCCGATGCGGTTTTCCGCATCGCGGTCGCGGTCTTCAGCTGGCTGGTGAAGGAAGCCAGACCGGACGAGATCACCCGGCGCACCTCCACCCGGGTGTCGCCGGAACCGAACACCGCATACAGAACGGAGTTGTTCAGTGCCTCCGCGACTTGCGGCGCCGCCTGCGGATTGGTCCGCAGCGATTGGGTGGATACGACGTAGTCGTAGTCCTTCCACCCGTCCGGCGAGAGCCGTTGGACCGCGGGATCGGTGTCGACCTTGTAGTACCAGACCACATTCTGACGAGGAAAGCCGCTGCGAACCAGATCGACCCAGAACGCGTCGTCGACGGTCAGGCGAGCGGTGTGCGGAATGTTCTGCTCGATCCAGCTCTCGGCTTGGGTCACGGGCTTGTCCAACGGACCGATGAACAGACCACGCTGCTGGGAGACCCAATCCGGGCCGCCCAGTCCCACCGCGACCAGACCGACCACCACGACCACCGGCAGTAACGGGGCGAAGCTGCGCCGGCCAGCAACTCTGGTCTTCCACCGACGCGGCACCCAGTGGGCGGCGCGGTCGGCGACGCCGGCGATCAGCAGGGCCGCGAGCGGCAGCATCGCGATCACATAGGGCACGGGCAGATAGCCGGGCCGCAGCATGGTCAGCAAGAGCAACGCATAACCCACTGCGAGGGGCCGCAGCCTGCTGATCGCCAGCGCCGGGACAACTGCCAACACCGACAGCACCGGGAATACCGTGTCCAGCTGCAGCCATTGGTGCAGATGGTCATGGCTCAGCGTGCCAGGGCTGAAGATGCTGCCGCTGGCCTGGCGGGTGAACAGCTGAAACTTGACTCCATTGAGCAGGCTTACGTGATTGGCTCCGGGCATCAACTCGTTCTTGATGACCGCGTAGAGCACGTAGAAGCCGCCGGTCAGTACGAACGCCGAGGCCGCCAGGGACACGGCGTACCGGCGGGTGCCACCGATGCCGCTGCTACGCCACAACAGGTAGCCGACCGCAGGCAACAGCAGCAGTGACGTCTCTTTCGTGAGCACCGCTATGGCAAAAGCCAGACCGGAGGCGGCATAGGCCCATAGTTGCCGGCGTGGGCTCAACGCCAAGGCCAGCGCCGCGAGGATCCACGGAGTCGCGATGTTGTCCAGGTAGACCGTCCGGTGGAACTGCACCGCGAGCGGGGACAGGCTGAACAGCGCCACCGCCAGAGCAGCTGCCCAGCGCGCCATCAGCAGCCGCCGGCAGACAACCCACAGCAGCACGCAGCTCACCAACTGGAAGAACAGCATGCCCTCGCGGCCGGCCAGCACCGCGTTCGGTTCACGGCCGAAGGCATCAGTCAGCCAGGTGTAGGCAGCGAGCTGGATCCAGCCCAGCGGCGGATGGTCATACCAGTACGTGTAATGGCCCAACGAGTGAAACGTCTGAACCGCGTACGCCTGGGCTACATAGGTACCCTCATCGTCGATGCGCTGCGGAGCGCCGGCCATTCCGATGCCCTGCCACAGCATCGCCAGGACGAGCAGCGGCGACAGGGTGGCCAGACTGCGCCAATGCACCTGGAGCCATTCGGTTCGGCGGCGGAACCCACTGTCGGGCACTTTGGCCCGGATCGCGGTGCTCGTCACGACGCCAACTCCAGACGCGGGTCCACCTGCGCGCCCGCAGTATCGATGCGGTGCAGGTTGCTGTGCTCGGTCTTTTCCCAGCTGCCGTCTCCGCGCAACTGCCGTACCACCGCCCGAATTGATGCGAAGGCGAGTAGCAGCTGGTAGGGAACGGCTCCCACGACCAGGTAGACGTAATCCCGCAGTCGGCGTTTCAGGCCGTACAGCTTGCAGAACTCCCCGTAACCGGCCGCCTCGACCGCGACCGTCATGATCGTGGGCACGATCGGTAGCAGCGTGATCAGCACCACGCCGGTGGGCACACTGGTGAAGAGCATCAGCGCCACTGAGAGCGGGACCAGCAGCCCTGTCATGGCTTGCAGGAACGGCATCGACAGGGTGTATCGGGCCAGCAGCCGTTGACTGCGAGTCGGCAACTTGCGCCATTCGCCCTTACCGAGGACCTGAAGGAAGCCCTGGTTCCACCGCGTCCGCTGCTTGACGAGGGAACGAATACTGCCGGGGGTCTCCTCGCGAGTGACGACCTCAGGCTCGTAGGCGACGGCGACGACCGCGCCGCGGCTGGACAGTCGCACGCCGATCTCGCAGTCCTCGGCCAGACACTCGGGATCCCATCCCTTCACTTCGCGCAGCAAGTCCGTCCGGGTGAAAACGGTATTACCGCCCAACGGAATGAAGTTGCGCGCGGCGTGATAGTGCAATCTACTGCGGAACCAGAAGTAGTACTCCAGGCAGTTTCGCAGCGTCCACCAACTTGTGTGTGCGTTCATGAGCTGCACCCCGCCCTGCACCACGTCAGCACCGGTTTCGGCAAACCGGGCATCGACGTGGCGAATCAACTCTGGATGCACCTCGTCCTCGGCATCGAAAACGCCGACGATGTCACCCCGGCAAGACTTCAGCGCAGTGTTGAGCGCCTTCGGCTTGTTCTTGGGGACCGAATGGTCGATCACCACGCGAACCCGATCGGGATGGCGGGCAGCCGCCTCCCGCGCGACCAACTCGGTCTCCGGGTCGTCGTGGCCGATGATGGCGATCACTTCGACGTCGGGGTGGTTCACCGCGGCGAGGGTATCCAGCGTCTGACCCAGGACGGCCTGCTCGTGCCTGGCCGGCACCAGCAGCGAGAAGCTCAGGTGAGTGTCACGCGTGAGCTCGTTGAACCGCGTGCCGCTCAGGTGTTTCGGGGTGCGCCAGGCATGAAGCATCCACGAGAGCGTCGTTGCGGCGACCGCGGTGAGCGCGAGGCTGAGCAATATCAGCGCGCCGATACCGACTAGTTCCGCGATCGAGGCCGAATGGTGCACTGCCACCGGAACGGTCGGCCTGGACCTGACGGCCGGCCCCAACAGCCCTCCCGGCATGGGCCCCGGCGTGGCCGGGGGCAGCACCGGCGAACCGGCCGCCTGCGCCGCCGGAAGGGCGAACGCCCCCCACGTGAGGCCGAAGGCGCTCAGCGCCAGGCCGCTCGAAACGGCTCGGCGCCGCAGCGCAGCGTTGATGACATAAGGATGAAACAAAAGAAGCCCCCGTGTGTTGGGCGTGCCGCTCGTAGCTCGAGCAGCGTGATACCCATTCAAACGTCGTTCGGAGTCAGCCGCCACCATGGTTTGGAATTCGATGAACTTTACGCCGAATTAGCGAATATCCGAACGTTGAGTAATTCGCTGATCACGGACAGTAACTTTGCCTGCCACATGTTTTTATTTTTAGCACCTGGCTATACGTCCATACGAAACAATAGTTGTCCTCGCCCGCTTACGTCACCCATCCCGGCCTCGGCTGCGTGGCTCGCGGTGTGACGGAGCGTCCTGGCGGGTGCCGCCCTGCGTTGCTCGGGCGGCGATGCCTGGTGCAACCGGGAAGGCCTCGGAAACCCGCGGGCGGAAAGGATGGACGTGGAGCCGCCTCGGAGAATCGAACTCCGGACCTTCTCATTACGAGTGAGACGCTCTGCCGACTGAGCTAAGGCGGCGCACGGCGAACCGCGACCAGCGAAGTCTAACCGGTGCGGCCGGTGCTGGTCGAACCGGTGCGGCCAGTGCTGGTCGAACCAGGCCCCAGCCAACGAGGGTCCCGGCGAACCATCCTCAATCAGAACCCCAAGGCAGCCAAGCTCACAGGGTCGCCACAGAGTTCCCACAGGCAGCAACCAGCCGTACGGCGCAATGTCCACAGTGAGGACCAGTACCACCTGACCCGCTTCGTCACCGCACAGGGAGGAGGGCGGCACCTACGATCGCGCGCTCGCCTAGCTACGGCGGGGCGCAAGACCAGCCACTGGATGTGGTTCGTCTTTCCGCAGTCGCCGGACTGGGGCAGAGCGCGACGTCACGCAGGTACGCCATCACCTCCCTCGGCGAAGCGCGGGCGTATCTGGCCCAATCCCGTGCTCGGCCCGCGCCCGCTGGTGTCCGCGACGTGGTCACGGCAAGTGACGCCTCTAGTGCCGCCCAACTTCTCGATGGCATCGACGCGCACAAGCTGCGTTCGTCGATGACGCTGTTCCTGCGGGCAGCGCCGGCCAAGCAGGTGTTCGCCGAGGTTCTGGATCGCTTCTCCGACGCAACCGCCGATCCCGCGACCGACGCCCTGCTCTGAGGGCACAGCCGGAGCACCGGCCCCTGGCGAATTCTGGAATCCGCCGATATTACCTCGCTGGTAATCGACCGGTCCGACGCTACCGGTCAGCCTAGGGCAATGACGCTAGAAGACTCCACTGTCCTCATCGACCTGGGCCCGATCAGGGACGCTGCCGTCGAACAACTCGCTGCCCGGCGCACCGTGAAGCTCGCCCCTAGCACGCTGGCCACCGCCTCGAGCCAGGATCCGGACAAGATCCGGCGGGCGTTTCCCGACTCGAACGCGGTACTGAGCGCACTGGTTCTTGGCGCCTACAACGACATGAGCGACGCCGCGGAGGCCGCGATCGTACCCGGTGACTCGCCACTGCAGCGCTGGATCGCGATCAGCCGGGGCGTCCGGGCCTGGGCGTTGGGCCACCCGGACGAGTACAGCCTCATCTGGGGTCAGCCGGTGCCCGATTTTTCCGCGCCGCCGGAGACGATGGCCGCCGGTGCCCGCACGGTGCTGGCGTTGCTGGCCACCCTGCACGAGGCACTCGCGGCCGGTGAGCTTCTTGGCGGCGAGGACGACCTGCCGCTGCCGCCCGCGATGGCCGCAAACGTGACTGCGTTGGCCGAAGGCCTACTCAACGGCCTGCCCGACTGGGTCATCGCCCGCATGCTGGTCGCCTGGACTCAGCTGCATGGCATGGTCGGCTTCGAGGTCAACGGCCACATCGCCGGCGTAGCGGGGGATCCCGAGGCCTTCTTCGATCATGCGGCTGCCCAGATGGGTCGCTACGTAGGCCTGTCCCGTTGATGGCGGTCGCCTCGTTCAATCATCCGACACCTAGAGGAACATTTATGCTCGCGACCGCCGAAAAAGTGCTGCACTGGCCGTTCTCACGAACTATGCACGGCCGTCCCCCGGTCGAATTCGACCTGCTGCGCACCGAATCGGCGTGCCCGGTACTGCTACCGGCCGGCGCTACCGAGTCCCGGCGTGCCTGGTTGGTCACCGCCTACGACGACGTCCGGCAGGCTTTGGCGGACCCGCGACTGTCGGCCGACGAGGTCCGTCCAGGCGCACCTGTTCGCATCCAGGTGCCACCGGGCGAGCGACCGAGTTCCTTTCTGCGCATGGACGATCCCGATCATGCCAGGTTGCGCAGCATGATCACGTCCGAATTCACCGCGCACCGAGCTCGGGCCGTCCGGCCCGTGGTGCAGCAGCGCATCGACGATCTACTCGACATTCTCGCGGCATCGCCTGGTGCGGCTGATCTGCAGCAGGTCTTCACCCGGGCGCTGCCGACGATGATCATCGCGGGCATTCTCGGGGTACCGACGGCAGACACTGGGAACTTCGTCGAACTGACCAGGACCGTGCTGTCGCAGGACGATCCGATGGTTGCTTTTGCCGCCTACCAGCAGATCACGCAGTACCTTCGCGACCTTGCCGTTTCCAAGCTGGCGGAACCAGGCGAGGACTTGATGAGCCGGGTGGCCACCAAGCACGTGCGCACCGGTCACCTCACCATCGACCAGCTGGTCGGTATCGCCCGGCTGGTACTCATCGCCGGGCACGAGACCACCACGAACCAACTCGCGCTCAACGTCCTGAGCCTGCTGCTCGATGCGAACCTGCGCGCCCAGGTCCTCACCGACGGTGGGGCGAAGATCGGGCAGTACGTCGAAGAGGCAATGCGCTATTGGTCAATCTCACAGGACGCGATTCTGCGACAGGCAACGGTCGACCTGGAACTGGGCGGCGTGCAGATGCGGGCCGGCGACGCGGTCGTGATTTCGATCCCAGCCGCGAACAACGACCCCGCAATGTTCGCCGATCAAGACGTGATCCGGTTGGACCGCGATTCGGGCAAGCATCTGCAGTGGGGCTACGGCCCGCATTTCTGCCTCGGCGCCCCGCTGGCTCGCCTGGAGATGGAACTCGCCCTGCGCTCGCTGTTCGAGCGATTTCCCAGTCTGGCGCTGGCAGTGGACGATCCCGCACCGCTGTATCGGACTGACACGATCTTCTTCGGTGTGAAGACTCTGCCGGTGACCTGGGACCCGGAACTACCTCGCAGGTAATTGAGGTACGCCGCCGTAGCCGCGATCTTCATAGAACGTCGACTAATCCGAACATCCGAAAAGAAGGAGCGCATCATGAGCTCTGATGTGAGTACTGGACCCCCTGCCCTACAAACGGCGAACCCGGCTGAGCGGGCACCGCAGGGCGCCGCCGCCGACAAGGTCCGCTGGGGTGCACTTGCCCTCGTCATGGTCGGCACCTTCGTCACCATCCTTGACTACTTCATCGCCAATGTCGCCATTCCGTCGATCCAATCCGGCCTGCACGCCAGCCCGGCGCAGGTCCAGTTGATCTTCGCCGGCTACGGCGTTGCCTTGACCGCCGGGCTGATCACCGGTGGAAGGCTGGGCGATCTCTACGGACGCCGCCGCATGTTCGGCATCGGACTCGCCGTGTTCACCGTCGCATCGCTCGCCTGCGGGCTGGCCCCGACGGCCACCGACCTGGTACTGGCGCGCATCGTGCAGGGCGTCGGCGCGGCTCTGCTGGTACCCCAGGTGCTCGGCATTCTTTCCACGATGTACACCGGCGAGCACCGCGCGAAGGCGTTCACCGCTTATGGCCTGGTGATCGGCCTGGCCGGCGTCTTCGGTCAGCTGGTCGGCGGCGCTCTGATCAGCCTCAACATCGACGGTCTCGACTGGCGTGCGGTGTTCCTGATCAACGTTCCCATCGGACTGCTCGGTCTCTTGTTCATCCCGAAGGTACTGCCCAAGATCGCCAGCACCCCCGGCGCCAGCTTGGATCTGCTCGGTGCCTTCCTGGTGACCGGCGCGCTGGGCCTGCTGGTGTACTGCCTCGTCGAGGGCCGCGAGCAGCACTGGCCGGTGTGGTCCTGGGCCGGGCTGATCCTGGCGGTCGTCCTGGCTGTCGAGGCGATCGTGCATCTGCGTCGCCTCGCCGCTCGCGGCGGCCAGCCCTTGATCGACCCGGGTATGTTCGCCAACCGCACCTTCTCGGTGGGCCTGGCTGCAACCGTGACCTACTTCCTCTCGATGGGTTCGTTCTTCCTGCTGTTTGCCTTCTACCTGCAGCAGGGCCGCGGATTGAGCGCGTTGCAGTCCGGCCTGCTGTTCATCGCACTCGGCTCCGGATACTTCGGCACCTCGGTGCTCGCCACCTCGCTGAGCAAGCTGATGGGACGCCAACTGGTGGCAGTCGGCCCGGTGACGATAGCCTTGGGCTACGGCCTGGTCGCGCTGACCGTGCATGAGATCGGTATCGGCGGCGACATCGGCTGGCTCATTCCGGGCCTGCTGGTCGCCGGTTTCGGCATGGGCATGACGACCGGTCCGCTGACCAACACCGTGCTGATGGGCGTGGACCCGCAACACGCGGCCGCTGCCTCGGGTGCCGTCAACACCGCCCAGGAGGGTGGCGCGGCGATCGGTGTGGCCATTGCGGGCACCGTGTTCTACCCGGCCCTGGGCAACGTCGTACACGCCGAGTCCTTCGCCCACGCGCTGCAGGTGTCGCTCATCCCATTGATGGCATTCGGGATTCTCGCCGCCCTCCTTGCACAGTTGCTGCCGCGTCCGGCCAAGGTCTGAACCAACCCGGACCCGGCGCGCCCGTGACAGCGATACGTCGTTGCCTGGCGCGCCGCCACCACCCCTGCCGAGCCTGGAGCTGACCATGAGCCTGCTGACAACCCGTGATGGAACCCGTTTGTATTTCGAAGATTGGGGAACCGGACGTCCGGTGATTCTGCTCGGCACTGCCATGCTGAGCGCCAAGATGTGGGAACACCAGGCTCCATACCTGGCTAAAGAGGGTTTTCGCTGCATCACCTATGACCGGCGCGGCTCCGGCCGGTCGGACCGGCCGTGGCAGGGCTATGACTACGACAGCCTGGCCGACGACCTCGCCGATCTGCTCGACCACCTCGACCTGACCGACGTCGCCCTGGTCGGCTACGCCGTCGGTGGTGGCGAAGCGGTGCAGTACCTGGCCCGGTACGGCGAGCAGCGGGTGAGCGGGTTGGTCCTCGTTGCCTCGACCACTCCCTTCATGATGCAGACCCAGGACAATCCCGATGGCCTCGACATCGCCTTGTTCGATCAGTTGGTCGAGGTGATGACCGCGGACCGCCCGAAGTGGATGAGCGAGCTGGCCGGGACGTTCTTCGCCGGCGCTGACCCCGAACGCGCCGCGGTGTCCGCTGAATTTGCCCGCTGGATCATCGACATCGCGCTCGACAGCTCGCCCCGTGCCGCGGTGGAGATCTACCGGACGCTGATCACCGCCGACCAGCGAACCGAGACCGCGAAGGTCTCGGTTCCCACGATGATCATTCATGGCGACGCCGACCTGGGCGCGCCGTGGCCGCTGTGCGGCCTCAAGACGTCACAACTACTGCCCGATGCTTCGGTTCACCTCTACCCGGGTGCAGCACACGGCCTGTTCGCGACCCACGCCGATCGATTGAATGCCGACCTGCAGGCGTTCCTGTCTGCCGGGGCGGTTCTGCCGGGCCGGGCATCGAGGGAGGACAGCACGGTAGCTGTGCAGCACCGGTGACCGATCCCAACCCGCCGGTAGGTGGCGCGTCGGCTGAGCGGGGCGGCACTCCCTCGCGAGCGAGTGAACTGCAACTGATCCTGGATCCGCAAGTGCCCGCGTCGCATGTCAGCTACATCGACACCCCGGACGTCGGGCCCAACAGCGTGTCGGCGCTCGAGATCTCGGAGCAGCTCGGGGTGCCAATGCGCGGTCGCCGGGTGCTACAGGGTATGGCCAGCCGCGCGCCCGTCTACTTCTACCGCTCGATCGCCGATCCGCTGCTGGCTAACGTTCGGGACTCGATCGCCACCATCCTCGCCGGCTTTCGGCCCTACCCGGCGCTGGCGATAGATCACAATTGGGATCTGGTCGCCGCCAATTCGAGCTTTGCGCTGCTCACGGCGGACGTGGCGCCTGAGTTACGCGCGCTGCCGATCAACGTGTTGCGGCTGAGTCTGCATCCGGGCGGCCTCGCCGGCCGGATTCGGAATCTGGCACAGTGGCGCTTTCATGTGCTGCGCCACCTGGACGAGGCGGCCCGAACCAGCGGCCGTCGCCAGCTACACGAACTGCATGCCGAGCTCAGCGACTACCCGGGCGGGGAAAGCTACGAGGTCGAGCCGGGCGTTGCTGTTCCGCTACGAATCCGGTCCGGGCATCGCGAGCTGGCATTCCTGTCCACGGTGACGGCGCTGAGCGGTGCCAGCGCGGAGCTGAGCATCGAAGCCTTCCTACCCGCGGACGAGTCGACGGCGCAGATCCTGCACGAGTTGATGTAGCAGCCGCCTCAGTTTCGCCGTGAAACCATGCGTGCGCTGATTCACACCGGCGCCGATGGGCCTGCCGCAACGAAAGGCTCGCGGCCGGATCGGCTGCGAGCCTTTCGTTGTGTCGGGAACAGCTTTTCAACTTGCGGAGAGGGCAAGATTCGAACTTGCGCAGGCCGTGAAGCCCATCCGAGCGATGCCCGGATCCCCTTAAACCACTCAGGGAACCTCTCCTTGAAGGATTACCGCGCTACCCGCCTGCCGGCTACTGTTCGGCTTTCCTTGCTAAACCCACTCTGCCAGCGTTGCCTGATCCAGCGCTGACATCTGGCTGACGATCGGAGCCTGCCCAACGTCGAGGTCGCGGGCTCGCGCGCCACTTTCATGGGGGGTGACCGGGCGGGTCTGCTGGTTAGGCCGTATCGTTCGGCTCAGGGCGGCAAATAACCTGTTTTTGGACGGTGAAGCCACATATGCTGGTAGCGGAATTAAGGCAGCCCTACCTCGTTCGATAACTCCCGACCGCCAGCGCCAGGAGGGTGCTCATGACCCAACAACTAGACCAACGGTATGTGTTCGGCGACTTGTTGCGTGATTGGCGCCGCTCCCGCAACGTCACCCAGATGGCGCTCGCAAACAAGGCCGAGATCTCGCCACGGCACCTCAGCTTCGTCGAGAACGGCCGTTCCACGCCGAGTCGCAGTCTGGTGATCCGACTGGCCGGGCACCTCGAGGTGCCTCTGCGCGGCCGTAACCAACTGCTGCTGGCCGCAGGCTTCGCGCCGGAATACTCCAAGCAGGAGCTGGACGGACCACGGCTGTCCATGGTCCGGATGGCCATCAGCAAGGTACTGACCGGTCACGACCCCTACCCAGCTCTGGTGGTCGACCACAGCTGGAATTTGGTCGAGGCCAATGCGAGTGCGTCATTACTCATCGCCGAGTTGCCTGCGGACCTGCTGGCGGAGCCGTGCAACATGCTCCGGATCAGCCTGCATCCGCGTGGGCTGGCGCCCCGCATCCTCAATCTCGAGGAGTGGACCGAGCACGTGCTCGACCGATTGAGGCGCCAGATGCGCATCAGCGGCGACCGGGAGTTGGTCAAGCTGCATGCCGAGCTCACCGGCTACACCGGTAACCGTGCGCCCAGGCAGGACGCACCGAGCCGCAATCCCGTGGCCGGCGACGTGATCGTGCCGATGCGGCTGCAGCACGGCGAGCACGTGTTGTCCCTGTTCAGCACGGTCACCACCTTCGGCACCCCGCGTGACATCACCGTGGAGGAACTGGCGATCGAGGCCTTCTACCCGGCGGATGAGGAAACCTCAGAATTGCTCCGCTCGCTCTAGCCCCACGCTGCTCCGCTCGCCGCACAGCACAAGCCGCGCGGGGAGCGGCCGGCTACCCGTAGGTAGACGTCCGGTCCCAGCGCGGCCCGGGTTGTGCGGTTGTGCGGGGTCAGGCAGCGGCAGGCATCTTGTCGATGAAGCCACTGACACCGCTGATCTTGCCGTCCTCGCCGATCACGGCGACATCGAAGCCCACCACGATGGCCTCGGTGCCCGGGGCAGTGACGAGCTCCCAGGTGAACCGGACGATGTTGTGGTGCGCATCGAAGGTGGTGCCCCGGACGAACTGCAGGCCCTTGAACTGATCCTGGGCGCCCTGCAGCACCTGGTTGAAACCGTCGCGGCCGACGACCGAGGCCAGCGGGTCGGTGTACACGGCGTCCTCGGCCCACAGCTTCTCGATCTTGGCCGTACGGGCGCCCGCGTCGGTCTCGTTCCAGACGGCGATGTAATCGTCGACGACCGCGTTGAGGTCGGTCACCGTAATCTCCTTTGTCGAAGTCACGACAGTTCCTTTCCGGTTGGCGGCCAGGCCCTTCCTTGCGGACCTGAGCCTGCGTGCTTGGCCGGCTGAGCTCTGCCCCTTCGGGACAGCAGATCGCCGTTGCGGACATGCACCGTGGCGTTCAGTGGCTCGCCCCGGTTTAGCAAGCCTCGCCCTGACCGGACCTATCTGTCGATGACGTGAGGGGTAATATCCTCGGGTATTGGAATCTGGCTACCGCACCCCCTATGCTGCAGGCATATTCTCGGACCGTCGAGTATGCACGAATGCGCGTACCTGGGACCGGCTCTAAACGGCCATGGAAGATTCACCCGCTGTTCATGGCGAAACGACGCTGGAGGTTACCGGATTATGTCGGGTGAACTCGCGCGGCGGCTGGTGCCCGACGATCTCTGGCAACTGCTCGAGCCCCTGATCCCGCCACCACGCACCCGACCGCAAGGTGGCGGCCGGTCCCGGGCCGACGATCGGGCCGTGTTCAGCGCGATCGCGTTCGTGCTGACCAGCAACTGCCCCTGGCGGGCGCTGCCACCGGTGTTCGGCGTGAAGCCACCGACGGTGCACCGCCGGTTCGGTGAATGGGCCGCACTCGATTTATGGGAGCGCCTGTATGAGAAGTCCGTTGCCTGTTACGGCGAAGGACCTGAGGTGGATTGGACCCGCGCGCTGGCTGAATCGGTCGAGTCCCGCACCCGGGCCGAGTCCGATCAGCGCCCTGTCAGGCACGAATCAGTCGCCGCTGTTGAGATCGATGGCACCGGACAGCCTGGTCCGGCGGCGGTGACTCTTCCGGATCGACGGGCAACGATATGACCAACGACGTGCACCACCCCCCGCACCGCGAAGTTGCCGATCATGGTGATGATGCGGGGCCGTTCCTCGGAGAAAGCCTCAACTTACCTTCGTCCGAGCAGTCCGCCGACATTCTGGAGGGCCTCGTCATCGAGATCTTCCGGGACCGGCTGCTGCTGGTTGAGGGCGAAGAACTCAGCATGGACACCAATTACTTCGATCTCGGGCTCACGTCGCTGCGGCTGACCGAAATCAAGCAGCGGCTCGAAGACACTCTCGACATCGCCATCGATGCCACCGTGCTCTTCAACCAGCCCACCGTCGATGACCTCATCGAGTACCTGAACGGGCTGCCGGCCGCCGTTTCCGGCGTCTCCGCCGCCTGACGTCCTCGGTCGGACCCGCCTGCCGACGCCTGCAGTACACCTCTCGGCTTTCCGCCCACCCTCGGCGGATTCGAGCGGGTACCCCAACACCTTCCCGAAGGAGCACCGATGTCGTCCGAGCCGAGCGAGGCCGTTCCGTCCGGAGAGGATGGCCTCGACGCCCTGCTCCAGCAGAAGTACGAGCCGATCGCCATCGTCGGTGTCGGCCTGCGCTTTCCCGGTGGTAGCGAATCCCTCGACGAATTCGATGAGTTCCTCGCTAAGGGCAGCTCCGGTATCAGTCCGTTGCCGTCCGATCGCTGGGATGTCACCGCCTTCACCCCGGAGGGGCCCGATGACCGCGGTAAGATCCAAACCACCGGTGGCGGCTTTCTCGACAGGATCGACCTGTTCGATCCGATGTTCTTCAACATTTCACCGAAAGAAGCGCAGTACATCGACCCCCAGCAGCGGATGCTGCTCGAAACAGCCTGGCAGGCACTGGAGAATGCCAACATCGACCCGACCTCGCTGCGGCGCGGCAACGGCGGCGTCTACATCGGTGCCAGCTCGATCGACTACGCACTCGAACTGGACTCGCTCCCCTATACCGAGCTCGATGGCCTACTCGCCTCCGGCATCACGATGTTCCCGCTGTCGGGCCGGATCTCTTACTTCCTCGGTTGGCGTGGACCGAGCGCAAGCATCGACACCGCCTGCTCCTCCTCGCTGACCGCGCTGCACATGGCGGTCCAGGGCCTGCGCAGCGGCGAGACCGACATCGCCCTGTGCGGCGGCGTCAATGCGCTGCACCACCCCCGCATCTCGGTCGTGTTCTCGCACGCCAACATGCTTGCCCCGGACGGCCTGTGCAAAACCTTCGACGACGGCGCCGACGGTTACGTGCGGGCCGAGGGGTGTGCAGTGATCGTCCTCAAGCGGCTATCCACCGCCCAGCGCGACAATGACGACATCCTCGCGATCGTGCGGGGCACCGCGGTCGGCCAGGACGGTGACAGCGTCGGGCTGACTGTTCCGAACGGGACGGCCCAAGAGATCGTGATGCGCAACGCGATCAAAGCCGCCCGGCTGACTCCCGGTGACGTCTCCTACGTCGAGGCCCACGGCACCGGCACACCGCTCGGCGACCCGATCGAACTCGGTGCGATCAACGACGTGTTCAGTGATTCCCACGACAAGCAGAACCCGTTGGTCGTCGGCTCGGTGAAGACGAATCTGGGTCACATGGAACCGGCCTCGGGCCTGGTCGGTCTGATCAAGGTCGTCGCCCAACTGCGTAGCGCAACCATCTACCCGCACCTGAACCTGACCACCCCGTCCGGACGGATTCCCTGGGATCGCTATTCGATCGAGATCCCGGTGGTGGGTCGCAGCTGGTCGGCGCCGATCCGGCGGGCGTTGGTCAACAGCTTCGGCTTCGCCGGCGCGATCGCCGCGGTCGTACTCGAACAGGCACCGCAACCCGCGCCCCGACCGGCACCGGCGGCCAGCGAGCAGCCACCGTCGGTGTTGACGGTGTCGGCCAAGAGCGCGGCCGCGCTGGCAGCTCAGCTTGCCGAGTACCAGCAGTACGCAGCCGACCGTCCGGACCTCGACGCGGGTCAGTTCTGCGCCACCGGCAACATCGGTCGGGCGCACTTCAAGCATCGGGCCGCGGCCGTGGTCACCGACCGTGCCAGCCTGGTACGCGCGCTGGATCAGCAGGCCGCACGCACCGACCGACCCGAACCGGTTGCCATCCGCAAGACCGGATTTCTGTTCAGCGGGCAGGGCTCGCAATACGCCGGCATGGGTGCGGCCCTGTACCGGCAGTACCCGGTATTCGCCCGCTGGGTCGACGAGTGCGATCAGCTGTTCGGGCCGCTGCTGACCGAATCGGTCCGGGCCCTGCTGCTCGGCCAGACACCGGAGCCGGAGCTGATTCACCAGACCGGATATACCCAACCGGCTCTGTTCACCCTCGAATACGCACTCGCCAAACTCTGGCTGTCTTGGGGTGTGCAGCCGGGTGTGTTGATCGGGCACAGCATCGGCGAGGTCGTCGCGGCGACCGTGGCCGGCGTCTTCAGCCTCGCCGACGCGGTCACCCTGGTCGCCGCCCGTGGCCGGCTGATGCAATCGGTCAGCACCCCCGGCGGCATGGCGGCGGTCAGCACTGCGGCTGACGAGCTGACCGGATTGCTGGCCGACTACCCGGATCTGGCACTGGCTGCAATCAATGCACCCGACCAGTGCGTCATCTCCGGCGGCCTCGAATCGCTGGCAACGGTGTCGGCGGTGCTCACCGACGCCGGTGTCCGGGTCGAGCAGTTGGCCGTATCGCATGCCTTCCACTCGCCGCTGATGACCGAGGTGTACGACAAGTTCCTCTCTGCGCTAGAGGGAATCGCGTTCAACGAGCCCACCCTGTCAATAGTCTCGAACGTGACGGGCAAGCTGGGCCAGCGCGGTGAGTTGACCGATCCGCACTACTGGGTACGCCACATCGGCAGCCCGGTGCTGTTCCAGGCCGGCCTCGCCGCGGGCGTCCGGCGCGGTCGGCACGCTCTGATCGAGATCGGCCCGTCCACCGCGCTCACCTCCTTGGCCGGGCGCTGCCTGGGCACCGATGAACATCTGTGGCTGGCCAGCCTGCGCCGCCGCAACACCGGTGGCGACACCATTGTCAAGTCTCTCGCCGCCGGCTACCTCGGTGGGCTGAGCATCGACTGGCGGCGGGTGCACGGTGACGACCGACCCGACTTGCTGACGCTGCCCACCTACCGGTTCCAGCGCAAGCGCTACTGGCTGCCCAACGGCGGCGTCGGCCGCAGGCGTGCCACGGCGGTCGCCTCGACGAGCCATCCGTTGCTCGGCGAACAGGTTTCAGCCGGTGCCGCCGACGACGGTTACAGCTGGCAGTTCGACGCCGAGTGGAGCACCGAGCAACCCGGTTACCTGGCCGAGCACCTCATCGCCGACGCTACGACGGTACCGATCGCGGCCTACATCGAGACGATCATGGCCGCGCAGGACGCGATCTGGGGCCATACCGGCCGAGTCGTCACCGATCTGAGCGTCGGCGAGCCATTGGTTCTCAGCAACGACGAGGCCAGGGTGCGTACCACCGTGGCCTGTCGGCCTGGCGCGGACCAGGTCGAGATCCGGATCGAAAGCGCGCTGGGTGAGGTGGTGACCGAGCATGCCCGGGCCACGCTGTTGACCGAGGCCACGCCCCTGACGCCCGGTGACGGCCTCTGGCAACACCTGTACGATCGCGGACCCGTCACCGGTTCGATCTCTGGCGCCGATCTCTACACCGATTTCGCCTCGGTAGGGCGTCACTACGGTCCGGCGTTCCGGTTGCTGACCACGGTCGACTGCCACCCCGCCGGAGTTCTTGCCGCGGAGCTGACCTGCCGCCCGGCCGGACCGGTGGAACAGCTGCCGGTCGAGGTGGTCGAGGCCGCGCTGCAGGCGCTGGCCGCTGCCGACCTGGACGGCGTACTGCGCAGCGCGGTCAGCATGCAGTCGGTCCGGATGTTCAAGAAACCGCGCGGCTCCCAGCTCCAGGTCGTGGCTCAGACCGGGTCGGAGCCGACGGCGCCGGGACAGCGGTGGACTGCCGATCTGCTCATCCTCGAAGGGCGGAACCCGGTCGCCGAGCTGCGCGGCGTAGTTCTTGAAATAGGCGGCGCCGTTGCCGAACGCCAGCACTTCGAGCACCAACTGAGCTGGTTGGCCGACGAACGGCAACTGCCCCGCACGTCTCAGCCGCGCCACGTGCTCACCCTCAACTCCAACCTGCCAGCACTGGCCGATGCGGCCTGTCAGGTATCGCCGCTGGCCGACCTCGCGGAACTGCCCGACGCGCTCGAGGACCGGTCGGTCACCGACGTCTGCTGGTTCTGGCGCCGCAGCGCGGAGCCGGTGAGTTCGGCAGCCTTGCGGGCCGAATGCGAACGCAACTACCGCGAGCTGCTGCAGGTGATCGGTGATCTGGAGGCGTCGCCGCCGAGCCGGCGGCTGCGACTGTGGCTGGTGACCCGCGGTGCCCAACTGCTGCCGGGCGATCGCCCCGACGACGGCCAGGCGCTCGCCGCGAGCACCCTATGGGGCTTCGGCCGGGTCCTGCTCAACGAACACCCGCGCTACTCCGCCACTCTGGTCGATCTCGATCCGGCCGGCGACAGCGCCCCGCTGGTGTCGGAGTGGGAATCCGACAGCAACGCCGAGTTCCAGCTGGCTTACCGCGGCAGGGAGCGGCAGGTGCGCAGGGTGCAGCCGGTCGCGGTCGCCGAGTACGCGACCGAAGGACTGTCCGACACAATCCGGCTGCGGCCCGATCGTACGTACCTGATCACCGGCGGCCTGGGTGGGCTCGGCCTGGTCACCGCCCGTAAGCTGGTGGAGCTCGGCGCCCGGGACCTGACGCTGGTCAGCCGGCGTGCCATTGCCACCCCCGAGGCCACCGCGGTACTCGACCAGCTGTCCGAACGGGCCACCGTCCGGCTGCTACGGGCGGACCTGGGTGCTGCCGAGGACGTCCGGCAACTGTTTGCCGACCTGCGCGTGGACGCGCCACCGGTGGGCGGCATCGTGCACGCGGCCGGCGAGATCGGCCAGTCGATGATCAGCGGACTGACCTGGGAGGCCATCGATGAGCAATTGGCGCCGAAGGTCTACGGCGGTTGGGCGCTGCACGAGGCGAGCCGGGACCTAACCGATCTTGAGTTCTTCGTGCTGTACACCTCGATCGCGGGAGTGATCGGGGGATTGACCCAGGCGCACTACTCTGCGGCCAGCACCTACGGTGACGCGCTGGCGGTCTGGCGGCGCGCGAGCGGGCTGCCGGCTCTGGCGGTCGACTGGGGCGCCTGGGCAGGGGTCGGCATGTCGGCGCGGCTGGACCCGACACTGAGTCGTCAGGTGGAACTCGGCGGCATCGGTTTCTTCTCCCCGACCCGGGCACTGCGTGCGCTGTCGGGACTGCTCAGCGATCCGACCGCTCACCGCATCGTGGGCCAGTACGACTGGGATGTTATCGCCACCGCCGGGCCAATCTCCGATGCGCTGTACAGCGAGGTCGCCCGGCCCGCCCAGCGCGCCGCCGCCGGCCTGGACATTGCGGCCCTGGTGGCAAAGCCGAAGGAGGAACGGCTCGCCGTCATTGCCGGCGTCATTCGGGCGACCGTCGCGGCGGCATTGCAGTACGACGAACCCGAATCCCTCGACACGACCGCGGAACTGCTGTCCCTGGGCCTGGATTCGCTGATGTCGATGGAGGTCAAGCGCGGTCTGGAAGCAGCCTTCGGACTCATCCTCGGAGCATCGCTGACCTATGACTACCCGACGGTCAAGCAGCTCACCGATTTCGTCAACGGCCAACTACTCGACACCGAGGGAAGCAGTTCATGAGCACCGCACCGGCCCCGACCTTGGCCCGCCGCGCGATCGAGCACGCCCGCGAGCGCGGCGACCACCCGGCGATCATCTGTGAAGATCGAGTGGTCAACTACCGGCGGCTGCATTCCGACAGCAACCGGGTGGCTCATGCGCTGCGGGCCACCGGCATCGAGGTCGGGAACAGGATCGGTTATCTGGGCAAGGAATCCGAGCATTACTACACCTCGCTGCTGGCTTGCGCGAAGGTAGGCGCGGTGCTGGTACCGGTGAACTGGCGGTTGACACCGCGCGAGGTCGACCACATCCTGGGTGACTCCGGCGCCCAACTTCTCATGTTCGACGACGAATACCGCGAAGTGGTGGAGCGGATACGGACGGAGCTGCCCCAGCTGCGCGAGCTGGTGTGCCTGGACCTCGGCGGCGACAGCGATCACGGGCAGGGCTTGCGCGATTGGTCCGCCGGCTTCGACGATTCGGACCTTCCGCCGGTGACCGGATTCGACGACGCGGTCGTGCAGATCTACACCAGCGGCACATCCGGCCTGCCCAAGGGCGTGGTGCTGGCGAACCGATCGTTCTTCACGCTGCCGACGGCGATGAGCGCGGCCGGTGTCGCCTGGATCGACTGGCTGTCCACCGACGTCAACCTGATCACCCTGCCCGGTATGGGAATCGCCGGCATTGGCTGGTTCATGCACGGCTTCAGCGCCGGTGCCACCAACGTCATCATGCGGATGTTCGAGCCGCAGGAGGCGGTTCGGCTGGTGCGGGCGTGGGGTGTCACGACCACCTTCGCCGCGCCCGCCATGCTGCAGCTCATGCTCGATGAGCGTGGGGTGGACAACTCGACGTTCGCCTCGTTCCGCAAGATCGCCTACGGTGCGGCCCCGATCTCCGAGGCGCTGCTGAGCCGGTGCATCGAAGTTTTCGGATGTGAATTGGCCCAGATCTATTCCAGCACCGAGGCCGGTAGTGTCGCGGTCTGCCTGCCTCCGGCGGTGCACACGCTGGGCAATCCGCTGTTGCGTGCCGCCGGCCGGCCGTGCCCGGGCAACGAGCTCAAGATAGTGCCCGTCACCAGTGCGCCGGAGGCCACCGGTGAGCCGGCGGCGCCCGGTGTCATCGGACAGGTCTGCATCAAGACACCGGCGGCAATGCTCGAGTACTGGAACAACCCGGCCGCCACCGCGGCAGCCTTGCAGGACGGCTGGTTGCACATGGGTGATCTCGGCTACCTCGACGACGACGGCTACCTGTTCCTGTGCGACCGGATCAACGACACCATCATCGTCGCCGGCCAGAACATTTACCCGGCCGAGGTCGAGAAGCAACTGAGCGAGCATCCCGAGGTCAGCGATGTAGCGGTGTTCGGGGTGCCCAACCCGCGCTGGGGTGACTCCGTCTATGCCAGCGTGGTGTTGACTCCCGGCGCTACCGTGACCCCGCGGCAGCTGAACCTGTTCCTGCGCGGCCGACTCGCGGACTACAAACTGCCGACCGGATACCGCTTTGCCGAGCGGTTGCCCCGGAACCCAGCCGGCAAGCTCCTGCGGCGCGAGATTCGCGATGACCTGCTCGCCGAAGTGCATGCCACCGAGCCCGAGTTCGTCCAGACCTGAGGAGACCAGATCATGTCCGATTCAGACCAGCCCCAGGTCGGGGTGCTGCTGCCCACCAGGGAGCAGGCGATCACCGGGAGCTTTGCCGGTCGCCCGCTGATCTCGTTCGCCCAGCAGGCCGAGCTACTCGGTTTCGATTCGCTGTGGACGGGTGACTCGCTGCTGGCCAGGCCCCGCCTGGATCCTGTCGTGGTGCTCGCGGCCGCCGCTGCGGCGACCAGCCGCATCACCCTCGGCACCGCCGCGATCACTCCGGCGCTGCGGCATCCGCTGATCGCAGCGAACATGATCACCAGCCTGGACCACGTCAGCTCCGGACGACTCGTGCTCGGGGTCGGCTCGGGATTTCCGATGCCCGAGACCGAACTCGAATTCGCCGCCGTCGGTGCCTCCTTCACCGGTCGGGCCGCCAGGCTGGACGAGACAACTCAACTGTGGCAGCGGGCCTGGGCCAGCACTACCCCGGAGGGGACCACCGACTTCACCGGCAAGTACTGGCAGGCCACCGGGTTAGACCGGCTGCCGGACCCCGCGCGGCCGGGGGGACCGCCGCTGTGGCTGGCCGGTAGCGACACTCCGCGGGTGCTGGCGCGGGTCGTCCAGTACTACGATGGGTGGCTGCCCTTTCTACCCTCCGCGCAGGCGTATGCCAAAGCCTGGCAGCAGATTCAGGTCGAGGCTACGGCCGCGGGACGAGCACCGGGCGCTATTACGGCGGGCATGTACGCCACCATCACGGTCAACCCGAACCGGGCGGCGGCCCAAGCCGAACTCGAGGATTACCTCGGGCATTACTACGGCCGCTCACTCGATCAGATGTCCCGGCTCCAGGCCTACGGCTGGGGAACGCCCGAGGAATGTGCCGACTGGCTGGCCGGCTACGTCCGGGCCGGGGCCCGACACATCATCATCCGGGTCGGCTCGTTGGATGCCGAGACGCAGTTGAAGGACATCGCCTCGATCGTGCTGCCCGTCCTACGCGCCGCACGCTGAAATCAACCCCACCCCGAAGGAGACCCCAGGTGACACTCGATTCCGCAACCCGCATGACCGCGACCCGCGGCCACTGGTTCCAGCCCGTCGAGCCCAGTCCGACCGCCGAGATACGGCTGTTCCTGTTCCCCCACGCCGGTAGCGGCGCGATCATCTATCGTGACTGGGCCGCGCTGCTGTCCGACGACATCGCCGCCCAGGCGGTCACGCTGCCGGGCCGACACGACCGGCGGGAGGAGGAAACGTTCACCGACTGGGATTATCTGCTCGATGCACTCTACGACGCCGTGCTGGATGAGCTCGACGATCGGCCGTTCGCCTTCTTCGGGCACTGCCTCGGCGCCCAGCTCGCCTTTCGGCTGGCCATTCGGATGGACCAGGACGGCATCGACACCCCGGCGCTGATCGGGATGTCGGGCTGGGCGCCGGAAGGATTCTTTCTCCCGACCGAGGAGCAGGCCCAGATGCCCGAGGCCGAGATGATCGGCTGGATCAAGAAGCTCGGGTCCTTTCCCGCCGCGGTCTACGACAATCCCGAGATGCTGGCGCTGGTGATCCCAGCGCTGCGAGCGGATCTCTCGGTGGCCGCGCAGTATCGTGACGACGGCGTGGGGGTCTCGTGCCCGCTGGTGTCCTACGGCGGTCGCTCCGATCCGCTGATGGAGGATCCGGCCGCGATGTCGTCCTGGCCCTGCCGCAGCCCGCAGTACCTCGGCCACAGTGACTACTCCGGCGGCCACTTCTATATCGACACCCACGCGGCCGCGGTGACCTCGGACTTTTCCCGTCACCTGCACCGGTTGGTCGAACGCAACAGCTGAGCGGATGGATCAGGTAGAAGATTGCCCAACACGTAGCAGAGGGACGAGGCCGGACGATGCAGCACGACCCGAAGGCACTGCTGGCATTGATGCCGCTGGCCGACACGCTTGACATCCGAATCGAATCGGTGCACCCGGACGAGGTGGTGGGATCGATGGCGTGGGCGCCAGAACGCTGCACCGCCGCGGGCGTGCTGCACGGCGGTGCCCTGGTGAGTCTTGCCGACTGCATGGCGGGCATCTGTGCCTACGTCAACCTGCCCCCGGGCGCCGCGACGTCGACCATAGAGCTGAAGATCAACTATTTCGCGGCGGTGCGCGCCGGCACAGTGGTCGCGGTGGCCCGGCCACTGCACAAGGGTCGGACGGTCACGGTGGTGCAGACGAGTTTGTTCCGTACCGAGAACGGCACGGACCGGATGCTCGTCGGCCAGGTCATCCAGACCCAGGTCGTGTTGCAGTAGCGCGGGCGAGCCGGAGCTAGACCTGCCCGTAGCGTGGTGAACACTGTGGAGGCACCGCTCCGACGCTGCCGACACGGTGTTGATCGACGAAGACGGGGCGGCCGGGCGGCAATCGCGACGCGGGGTGATCCGAGGGGCGGGATCAGGACCGCAGTGACAGGTGATCGCCACCGTAATGCAGGGCCGGGTCGTGGTTGAGGATCGCGGTCTCCAACTTGCGCAACGATGGCGACGGGGATACCCCGAGCTCGTCGTCCAGGCGCACGCGCATCCGACGGAAGGCACTCAAGGCCTCGGTCTGGCGGCCGGACCGGTACAGCGCGACCATCAGCTGCTCGCAGATTCGCTCGTTCAGCGAGGGAGATTCCACCAGCGCGCTGAGCTCTGATATCACCTCGCTGTGCCGTCCGTGGTGCAGTTCCAGATCGAAGAGGGTCTCCAACGCGACCGTCCGGGCGGCCTCCAGACTTGCCGCTGCGGCCTGGCAGATCGATCCGCCCATCGGGCCACCGAAGACCGGGCCGCGCCAGGCGCCCAGAGCTTGCCGGATCCGATCCACCGCGGCGTGCGGGTCCACAGCCGCGCGCCTGCGCGCCTCCTGGACGGTCTGCATGAACAGCAGCGCGTCCACATCGACGTCGGTGACCAGCAGCCGATAGCCCGAGGGCAGGCTGAGCAGACCCAGCGGCTGCCGATCGCCCACCGAGTGCAGCTTGCGGCGAAGCCGGCTCACATGTGCCTGCAGGGAGTTCTCAGCGGTGGCGGGTGGGTTCTCCGCCCACAGCTCGTCGACCAATGACTGCACCGAGACCGTCCGGGAGCCGGCCGCCAGCAGCGTCGCCAGCAACGTGCGCTGAATCGTGCCACGAATCTCGGTCTGCCGATCTGCGGACCACACCTCGAGGTTGCCCAGTAACCGGAATCTCGGTTGCCGGCCGGTGCCGAATTCAGCGGCAGGCTCGTAGTCCATGTTCCACGCGTGAGTTGATGTGAGCATCGCGGTTCTCAGCTCTCTTGGTAGAGAAGGACTTGTTCTGCGGACACCGCAGGCTTGGTCTGGCCATCGAGCTCGGCGGCTATCAGAAAGGCGGCCTCCCAGAAGCCGCGGGGCCGACTGCGCGCCGATTGCAGGGTGACCTCGATGCGAACGCGACTGCCGACCGGCACCGGGGTGAGGAACTTGGCTTTGTGCACCTCTTTGTTCAGTACCAGCCCGACGCCCTGCACCGAGATCACCTCGCCCAGCAGCCGGGGCACCATGGCCAGCACCAGGTAGCCGTGTGCAACGGTCGAGCCGAACGGGCCGGCCTCGGCGAGCAGTGGATCGGTGTGTATCCATTGCTCGTCGCCGGTGGCGGCGGCGAAACTGTCGATCAATGGCTGGCTGATCGACCGCCAGCCGCTGGCACCGAGCCGTTCACCGACCAACGGCGCCAGCTCGGCCGGATGCGCGAAGGTTCTCATACCGCGGCCTGTGCCGGAGCGGCTGCCCCGCCAGCCTGCTGTTGCCGGATCGCGACGGTTCCACCGCCGATGGCATGCATCCCGCCATCGACGTGCAGCACCTCGCCGCTGACCGCGGGCAACCAGTCCGACCACAGGGCGCAAACGGCACGGCCGACCGGATAGGGATCGCGAACGTCCCAGCCCAGGGGGGCCCGTGCGGCCCAGGCGTGCTCAAAACCGTCGAAGGCGCCGATGGCCGAAGCTGCGATGGTGCGCAGCGGGCCGGCGGCGATCAGGTTGACCCGTGTTCCGGCCGGGCCCAACGCGTTGGCCAGATACCGGCAGCAGCCTTCCAGTCCAGCCTTGGCCACCCCCATCCAGTCATAGCCCGGCCACGCCTGGCCGGCGTCGAAGTCCAGCCCGACCAGCGAACCGCCGCCGGCCTGAGCCAGTAGCGGTCCGAACGTCCGGCCGAAGGCGGCGAAGGTATAGGTGGACACCTCGAACGCCTGGGCGACCTCGGGCCAGGGCGCGGACAGAAAACCACCGTCCAGGGTGGTCGCCGGTGCGAAGGCGATGCTGTGCAACACGCCATCGAGCTTTCCCCAGCGTTTGTCACACCAATCGGCGACGGTATCGAGATGGTCGGGGCGGGTGGCGTCCATCTCGAGCACCTGGCAGTTTGGCGACAGCCGCTCGGCGAAGCGTTCGGTCAGCCGCAGTCCGCGCCCGAACCCGGTCAGCACCACCTCGGCGCCCTGCTGCAATGCCAGCTCGGCCGCCGCGTAGGCGATGGACCTCTCGTTCAACACGCCGGTTACGAGCAGGCGTTTGTCGGCCAGCAACATGGGCTCTCCCGGGAAACCGGATCGTAGGTTGGGGTACGGCGCGCTCACGACGCGTCGAGCAGCGCCTGCAGCTCGGCCAGTGCCTGATTCGCCTGAGTAGCGACGGCGGCATCGTCGGGTGCCCCACACACCGCAGCGAACATCTCGAGCACCTTGTGCCCGGCTTCCACCCGCTGCGGATCGGTGGCGGGTTGGTCGCTCTCAGCCGGCGTACCGGTGATGGCAGTCGGCGCCTCGGTGGCGTCCTGCTCTTCGATGGTGACAGTCATGATCGATCTCCTTGTTATGGGGACGAATCCGGTTAGAGGGCGCCGCAGGCCCGGAAGACATGGACGAACGCCGCGACATCCGCGGGCCCGTCGAAGGCGACGTACTCCGGCAGCACCAGATGCTGAGCCCACTTCTCCTTGTAGGCCAGCTGGGTCTTCGCCGGGTAGACCGCTTCTCCGTACTCCCACAGCAGCCCGGTCAGCTCACTGAATGCGGTGCTGTGGCCCGGGAGTTCGCGATCGGCGTCGAGCCCCGTGAAGGGGGTGAACCCGAAATGCAGCCAGGCGATGCCCTCGTCGCCGAAGGCGTCAATCGCGGCCTTGTTGATGGCCTCCATGATGCCCGGGAGCTTGCCCGGAATCCGGCGGCTGAGGTCGTGCATCCAACCGGCCCTGGCCCCGAACACCGGGGAGTAGGAGATGTAGCCGGCCAGTTCGCCGTCGATGGTGCCGATGAACAGCCGCCGATGGCCCTGCATCTCGCCGCCGTACTCGCCCACCAGGAACTCGAGCTGGTGCACCTCCTCGCCCTTGCCACGCAACCAGATCGCGTCCAGCGCACGCATCTGCTCGGCCCAGTCCGCGTAGTCGGCCTCGAAGACCACCAGACCGGCCTTGTGCGCCCGGGCGATCTTATTGCGCAACCGCATGAATCGGGTCCCCGCCAGCGAGAATCGGCTGAGCTCGATGGCGTAGGAGGCGCCGACCTGGTTCACAGTGAAACCGGTCTCGACGTAGCGCACGGCATCGGCCTGTTGCAGCTGGATGCTCACCACCGACCTGCCCTGCTCGGTCGCGAATTCGCGAAAGGCGGTCAGTAGCGCGTCATAGGACTCTGTCGGGGCGAACGGGCCGCCGAATTGAACCAGGTACTTGCCGGTCTGACGATATGCGATCGCACCCTCGGTGTCCGGCAGCGAAAAATACAGGTTGCCACTATTGACCGCAAGAAATGCACTCGGATTCTGTGCACCCGTAAAATCGCGGACCGCGTCGTACATGCGGGTTGCCGTAATTTCTGCCATGACCTGGTTCCTCTTCGGTTGACTGCAGGAGGTTTTATCGACGACTATTCGGTAGATCCGCACTTATTCCGTCGCCCTTGACTGCAATCAGATTTAGTCACGTGTTCCGGGCATACGCAAGCGTCGAGTGCCCACCGGGCCCTACGGGGACCTCCTTCCGTCTCATTTGGGCCCGAGGGCGGGGTTGTGTCGATAGATAGCAGCCGATTTGACCCGGTGATCGACCATCATTGAGCGTCCGCTGCCGGCGCGGGTGACTACAGGCAGGTAGCGGTGTCTCAGCTGGGTTTTCAGCAACGAATGCCCCAGTCACGGCCGAACCTCTCGTTCGGGAGCGCCCCGAAGCAGCTGTGCGCTTGTGGCGGTCCGCATTACCTGGCGAGTAGTTTCTCGCACCGACTTCTCCAGCCAATCGAGACATGCAATTGATGGCGCGTCGTCGGATTGGCCGTGCACGCGTCCCGCGTCAGGAACGCGTCAGCGGCCAGGGGCACCGTGGTCGCCATGATGACCACACCGACCCGTTGCCGAGTCGCCCACATCATCGCGAATCCGACTGCCGGCCAAGTCGACTCTGACCTCATCGCCGAGTTGGTCGGCCGGTGCCAGGCCCGGGTCAGCAAGTTGCACGTCTTTCTGACCGCCGACCGCGGTGATGCCGAGCAAGCCGCCGCCGCCGCAGTCCGGGAGGGCGCCGACGTCGTCATCGCGGTCGGTGGCGACGGCACCGTGCGCGAGGTGGTGCAGGGCCTGCTCGGGACGGGCGAGGGCGCCGAGCTGCCCAGCCTGCTAGTGGTACCGGCCGGCACCGGCAACTCCAGCTATCTGGCCCAGTGGGGCCGGCTGGACTGGCGCGAGGCGGTGGTGGCCGCACTGAGCGGTACCGGAGCGGAACGCCGGCTGCTCGACCTGGCCAAGCTCGTCGAGCTCGACCAACTGGTGCTGTTGGGCGCATGTTCCGGACTGATCGCCGAAGCCCTGACCACGGCTCGGTCGGTGCCGGTCACCGGACCCGAGCGGTACCGGATCGCGCTGGCGCGGACTGCCGTCGACTTCGTGCCCTATGCCGGCCGGGTACTGGTCGACGGGCTCGAGGTGCACTCCGGTGACACCGTCTTCGCCAACGTGGGCGGCGGCCGATTCCGCGGCGGCACCTACCAGGTGCTGCCGCGCTCGATCCTCGATGACGGGCTGCTCGACGTCTGCGTCGTGGGCAGCCCGGTCGCGGCCGTGGACGTCCCCGAATTGACCCTGACCGGCGGCCACCTAGGCTTGCTGGGTGTCGTCTACGCGCGCGGCAGCCGGATTACCGTGGAGCGCACCGACGGCGTGCCGATCAGCTTCGAGCACGACGGCGAACTCGCCACCACCGAACTCACCTCGGTCACCCTGCAGGTGTTGCCGCAGGTGCTGCCGGTGCTGTGCCGAACCGGTCTTGCCGGCCTGCAATCGATCCGGTGACCGAGCCGGCACTGGCGGTCCAGCTCGGTACCTGGGCGAGCTCGCTTCGGCTGGACGATGTCCCGAGCCGGGTCGCCAGCCTGGCCACCAGCCAGGTGCTGTCCCAGCTCGCGGCCATCCGGGCCGGCCTCGCGCACCCGCTCGGTCGCCGGTTGCTCGCCGCCTACGGGCCGCCGCTGCAGGCCGATACCGGCCGGTCCGCGGCGGTGCTCGCGGCGCTGGGCTCATGGCTGAACCTCGATGACACCGCTTACGCCGGACATCTGGGCCCCTCGACGGTGTCCGTTCCGGTCGCCTATGCCCACGCCGAAGGGCGCTCCGGTGCTGCCCTGCTGGCCGCCGTGATCGCAGCCGACGAGTGCGCGGCCCGGATCACCGCGGCGGCGACGCTCGGACCACTGCGAGGGCAGAGTGCGCTGCACACCCACCTGGCCGGTGCCGTGGCCGGCCGGCTGCATGTGCAGGCGGCGCCGGCGCAGCGCTGGATCGATGCCCTGGGCCTGAGCTTCAGCACCCCTAGCTGGCCGGCCATGCACGGGTTCCTCGGCAGTGATGCCAAGGTGCTGCATGCCTTCGTGCCGGTGCGAGCGGCCATGGACGCGTGCGACGCGGCGGCGGCCGGGCTACGCGGCGCACCCGACATCCTCGAACATCCGGACGGTTTCCTGGCCCGGTTTGCGACGGTGCCGTTGCCCGCCGAGGTGATCGCAGGCCTGGGCCGACGCTGGTATACCGACACTCTGTCGTTCAAGGTTCGCCCGGGAGGACCGGGCATCGACGCGGCGGTGGACTGCTGCTTGGACTTGCATCGACAGTTGCGTGCGGCCGGGGTCTCGATCGACCAGGACGTGGCCGCCATCGACATCGACGCCTCGATCTACACCCTCTTCGCTGCGGGGCGGGCCGAGCAGTACCTCGACGGCGCGGCCACGCCGATCAGCGCCTTACTGCTAACGACCCCGTACGCAGTTGCCTCGACCCTGCTCACCGGCACCCTCACGGTCGCTGACTTCGCCGAGCCGGCGCTCGGTGAGCAGCGCCGCTGGGCGCTGGCCGAACGGGTCCGGCTCACCGAGGATCCCGAACTGACCGCGCAGCTGTTCGCCGCGACCGCGCCGTTCGGCGAGGCGGTCCGGCATGCCGGCGCGGTGGCCGCCGGCTGGCTCGGCGCGTTCGGCACCAGCTCGCTGGCTCGATTCGCAATCGACCCGGCGCAGCCGGCCGAGACGTTCGAGTCGGCGACCAAACGAACGCCGGCCCGGGTGACGGTGCGACTGCGCGACGGCCGAACGTTTTGCAGCCAGCGCGACATCCCCATCGGTGCGGCCGGTGCCGACAGTCGGCTGCGACACCGAGAACTGGTCAGGACGAAGTTTCTCGACCAGGGTGGCTCGACCGCCGTCGCCGACGCACTCGGTGAGTTGGAATTATGCCCGGCTGGCGAGCTCGCCCGACTTCTGGAACTCGCAATAAGCTAGCTGCCGCTAACCCTGCGTTCAAATTAGCGCCGATGTCGGTCAGAAACATGTCAGTGGCCGATCAGTAACGGCGGCAAAACTGCTTTCAGCACGGTGAAATGAATTCATCCAACGACTCGCCCAGTATGCAAACCCCACAACCCGAGGAGTTCGAATGGGTGGCAACAGCGTCCGGATTCGAGAGGTCCGGCCCGTCCAGACCCAGCCGAGCGAACCGGCGTTCCGCAGCTATGACTCCTACATCGCCGGCAACGACGTGCCCGGCGTCGGCTGGGTCTACACCGTGACCGCCCGGGCCCTGCTCGAAGACGTGTTCACCGCAGTCAAGCTCAAGCGCACCCTGGAACAGGACCCCCACTCCGACGCGCGCAATCACCCGTACGTGGTCGGCCGATGCGCAGTCGCGGGCACCGACCAGATCGATTCCTCGATCGAGGCGGCCGCCGCAGCCACACCGGTCTGGGCCGCGGCGCCGCTGGCGGCGCGGCTTCGGCTGGGCGAGCTCTTCCGGGAGCGATTGATCGGTCACCGAGAGGAATTCCTTGACGTGCTGGTGGCCGAGGCACACCCGCGCAAGCTGGCCGAATGGGAATTCAGCTGCCTCATGCAGGTCTTCAGCCCCGAGAGCTGCTCGTGGTACGCCGACCAGATGTACACCGAATTCGAGCACGGCCCGCGCCGGCTGATCGTGCGGCGCCAGGCCGACGGTGTGGTGTGCTTCAACCCGCCACAGAATGCGCCCGCCCCGAGCGCGGCACTGTCCGTGCTCGCGCTGATGGCCGGCAACGCCGTCGTGGTGCGGGCCCCGCGCAGTATCCCGCTGAGCACGATGTACGTCCTGCGCGAACTGGTGGTACCGCTACTGCAACAGCTGGAAGCACCGCCCGGCGTCTTGAACATTATCTGCGGTCAGCCCAAGCAAATTCTCGACCGCTGGATCGAACACCCCGATGTGAACGACATCTTCTACATCGGCGGCAGCGAAGAGGGCCTGAGCTTGCAGGAACGGTGCGTCGCGAACGGCAAGAAGCCCATTCTCGAACTGGCGGGCAACGACGGGCTGGTGGTATGGCACGATGCGAACCTCGAGTTGGCGGCCGAGGCGATCACCGAGTGCTTCTTCGGCTCCGGCCAGATCTGCATGGTGCCCAAATACGTAATTGCCCATCCCGCTATCGCCCACCAGTTGATCGTCGAAGTCGTCGCCCAGATCGCGCGGATCAAGCCCGGTTATCCCGATGATCCCGACGTCCTGCTGTCACCGGTGCGCCGCAGCGAAAAGTTCTTCGCCCAGCTGCACCAGGCAATCGCCCAGGGGGCGCACCTGATCACCGGCGGCCGCCGGGTCGAGGTTGACGGATCACCCTCGGATACCGGGGTGTTCCTCGAACCGACGGTGCTGCGGGTGGACGGCATGGTCGGTGCCAGGGAACTCGACGTGGTGGCCCACGAGACGTTCTACCCGATGGTGCCGATTGTGGTCGCCGAGCCCGGCCCGGACGATGTCTTGCTCGACCTGATGATCGAGTTCATCAACGCCAACTCCTACGGACTGCGCAACTCCCTGTGGACCGGCTCGGATGAGGTCGTCGACCACTTCGTGCGCAACGTGGGCAACGCCGGCCTGCTCAAGGTCAACGACTCGCACATCGGATTCCTGCCATATCTGCCCACTCACGGCGGTACCGGCCTGACCGGTGGCGCCTTCGGTGAGGCGAACTACCCGATCCTCAAGACCTCGCACCTCCAGGGAGTCAGCATCGCCCGCGGTGTCCGGCCACGTGATGCCGTCTTCGGCTGATCCGGATCAACCAACCGCAATCACATTCGCTCGAATTGGGGAGAACCGTCATGCGCTCGTTGGATGCCGCACGAGAGACCTGTGAGAAGTACCACCCCGGACTGTGCCAGGCGCTGGCGGGCGTTCCACTCGCCGAGCGGGAGTCCGTCGGCGGCCCGGTCATCGAGATGTTCCGTAAGCACGACGGCGTCGGTCTGCTGGTGCCGGCCGAATTCAATGGCTCTCAGGCTGGGGCGCTCAGCGCGGTCCGGGTGATGCGCGGGCTGTCGTCCTACTCCCCCTCGTTGGGCGCAGCGGTCTGCATGCACCATTTCACCGCCGCCATGCTGTATTCCCTTGCCGCAAAAACCGATCGCCTCAGCCCGGCCCAGGTCGACATGCTGAACAAGGTCGTCACGGATGGCCTGCTGATGGCCTCGGGCTGGTCCGAAGGCCGCACCAACCAGAACATTCTGCTGCCCAGCGTCACCGCGGTACGCGACGGCGAGGACTGGGTGCTCAACGGCAGCAAGAAGCCGTGCAGCCTGTCCGGCTCGATGGATCTGCTGACCGCAAGCGTCGCACTCACCGACGAGACCGGCCAGACCTCGCTGGCCTTGGCGCTGGTGCCTGCCAGCAGCGCCGGGATCTCGATCAAGCCGTTCTGGGGCACCCCGGTGCTGGCCGGCGCCGAGAGTGACGAGATTCGTCTCGACGCAGTGCGAGTCCCCGACGAGCTGATGATCCGAACCCGGCCCGACGACCCGCACCGGCTCGACGACCTGCAGACCGCGGGCTTCGTCTGGTTCGTCATGCTGATCACCTCGGTCTACACCGGTGCGGCCAGCGCGCTGGCCGAGCAGCTGCTGACCAAGGCCAAGGGCAGCAGCACCGACCGGGCCGCAGTGCTCGTCGGCATCGAATCCGCAATCGCCCAGCTCGAAGGGGTCGCCCGCCGGGTCGACGACGGGCTGAGCGGTGACGATGCGGTGGCCGCGGTGCTGGTCTGCCGGTATGCGATCCAGACCGCGCTGGCCGCGGCCACCGACCTCGGTGTCGAGCTGCTCGGCGGTACCGCGTTCATGGGATCACCCGACATCGGCTACCTGTCTTCAGCCCTGCGGGCACTGGCCTTCCATCCGCCGTCGCGCACGAGTGCTGCCGAACCGCTGCTGGACTACTTCGCCGGCGGGCCGTTGCAGCTGTCCTGATCGACCGAGCAATCACTTATCCCAGAAAGGCACATCATGACGCTTGTCGACGCCAAGCCGGTGGAGACCGAGGCCGAGATCCTCGCCCTGTACCGGGCGCACCTGAGCAAGGGCCGCGCCACCCTCGCCGAGTTGTTCGGCAGCCACATGGAGGTCTGGTCCGAGGGCTCGTGGCTGCAGACCAGCGATGGTGAGAAGTTCCTGAACTGCGGCGGTTACGGGGTGTTCATCATGGGCGCCCGGCACCCGATCGTGATGGATGCGGTGCTCACCCAGTTGCACACCCATCCGATCGCCACTCGAATCCTGCTGGAACCGATGGTCGCCCGGGCCGCCGAGGCGTTGACGTCCATCACACCCAGCGGTCTGGACCGAGTGCACTTTGCGCTGTCCGGAGCCGAAGCCGCCGAGACCGGCATCAAGCTGGCCCGGGCCAACGGCAAGCGCCGACTGGTCTCCATGGAGCGCGGTTACCACGGCAAGACCATGGGGGCCCTCTCGGTCACGGCGAAAGAGGTGTACCAGAAGCCGTTCCGGCCGCTGCTGCCCGACGTCACGCATGTTCCCTTCGACGATCTGCTGGCGCTGGAGACCGAACTCGCGATGCATCCCGGTGAGGTGTGCGTCGTGGTGGAACCGGTGCAGGGCGAGGGCGGCGTAATCCTGCCGAGCCCGGGGTACCTGACCGCGATCTCGCGATTGTGCCGCACCTACGACGGATTCCTCATCCTGGACGAGATCCAGACCGGCCTGGGCCGGCTGGGGGAATGGTGGGGCGCCGATATCGAGGGCGTCATACCGGACGTGCTGCTCACCGGCAAGGCTCTCGGCGGCGGCGTGCTGCCGGTGTCGGCCGCGATCGCCAATCGAAAGACGTTCAGCCCGTTCGACAAGGATCCCTACATCCACACCTCGACGTTCTCCGGTGCCCCAGTGCTGATGGCCGCCGTCTGCGGCGCGATCCAGGCGATCAAGGAGGAGCGACTGGTCACCCGAGCGGCCGATCTGGGCGCCCGGCTGCTGTCCGAGATCGAGCGCATCGCTCGGCAGAACTGCGATGACCTGATCGTCGAGGTCCGTGGTGTCGGGCTGATGATCGGCATCGAGTTCGTCGAGGCCGGTTTGGCCGGCGAACTGCTGATCGAACTGTTCAACCACGGCGTCGTCGCCAACCACTCCATGAACGGCAACGCCATCGTCCGGTTCACCCCGCCGGCAATTCTCACCGATTCCGACGTGGAGTACCTCCTCCGCGCCTTCGACCGCGCGACCCGCGACCTGATCGCGAACCGCGCCAGCATGCCGAAAGGTGGTAAGTGACCATGCGTCGAGTAACCGTGGACGCTCTTATCGAGGATGTGTCGGCGTTGCAGGCCTATGACCAGGTCCTGCGGTTCGACCGCTACGCAGACCTCGCCCCCCATGTGCAGTCGACCGTGGTGCACCGGACCCGCCCGGAGCCGACCGGCAGCTCCAGCTGGGAGCTCCACTTCCGCAGCGGGCTGCTCAGCTGGACCGAGCACGAACGGTTCCTCATCGATGACCTGACGATCGAGTTCGAGCAGGAACACGGCGATTTCGACGAGTTCGCCGGGCGGTGGACACTGACCCAGACCGGCGCGGATACCGCGCTGCACTTCGAGGTTGACTTCGACTTCGGCATCCCCAGTCTCGAAGGCATCCTTGACCCGATCGCCGAGCGGGTCATCAAGGAGACCGTGGCATGGTCGGTGGTCGGGCTGTTCGACGTCGTGCACCTCACCGGCGAGGACGCGCCCGATCCCGTCCCGGACCCGGTCGCCGCCGGCGTGCAGGGATAACGGCCATGGACCAGGCGAATCCCTTCGAATCACGAAACACCTATCGGCTGCATCGCGGTGAGTACCTGGTATGGCTGGCCATAGTCACCGGTCTGTTCGCCTACCACATCCGAGATGTGCGCTGGCTGCCCGCCGTTGCGCTGTTCTTGTACATCGACCTGGTCGGTTACATCCCCGGCGCCATCGCCTACCACCGCAGCAGCACCAAGCATATCTCCAAGGTCTACTACGTCCTCTACAACACCATGCACAGCATGATCACCCAGACCGTGGTGGTCGGACTGTGGGGGCTGACCATCGGCTGGGAGTGGGCCCTGCTCATCGTGCCGTTCCACATCTTCGGTGATCGCGCGCTGTTCGGCAATTTCCTCAAGCCGTTCGCCCTCGACTTCGAACCCGTCCCGTTCAAGCAGTTCGAGACGGTCAGCGCCGCGCTGAACAAGACCCGCACCACCCGGGCGATCGCCGACACCTCGCCGGCATCGTCGGTTCCACCGTCGCTCAGCGTCAGCGTGCGACTTGCTGATCCCCTTCCGCAACTCCAGAAAGGTATTGAAGATGACCGATCTCGTTCAGCGTGAGGCAGCCTGGAACACCGCGCCCGGTCTGCTCGACGGCGCCAAGAGCCTGACCCTGACCGCCCAGCAGTGCGACCTGCCGTACTGGTTCGGTTCAGTGGCCCAGGGCACGCTGCTCAAGCGGACCCGGACCGGGTATGAGGCCGGCGTCGTGACCCCGGAGTGGATGCGCACACCGGGCCCACTGCGCGAGGCACTGATGTTGGAGCTTGGTTACCGTTCGATCGCCGAGGAAAAGGCGACCCGCATCCTCGCACACTACGTCGCGGGCGCACCCGACATCCCGACGATGGACTTCTTCGCCACCCAGCTGATCGACGAGGCACGGCACTCGATGGTCTTTCGCAATCACCTCATCGACATGGGGGTCCCGGCCGACACCCTGCTGTCCACCATCAAAGCGGCGTCGGCCGACTACACCGCCGAGGTTCTCGATCCGGTCGAGGAGTTCGCGGTTCGAGTGATGCGCGACGAGGGTGATTTTGCCGGTGCGGTCGCCATCTTCACGATCGTCATCGAGGGCGTGCTGGCACCCGCCGCCGAACTCAGTGAGCGCAAGTGGAAGCTGCTCGATCCCGCAGCGAGCGAGATCGCGCGAGGCGCCGCTATCGACGAGATCCGGCACCTCACCGTCGGCAGTTCGGTGATCCGTGAACACCTGATCGCGCACCCGGAGTACCGCCCCCGGCTGCTGGAGATCCTCGCCGAGGGAGAGCGCATGTGGGACGAGCTGCCTGACCGTAAGTACGTGATGGCCCGCGAGGAGCTGTTCCAGCGGGGCATGTTCGAACATGCCGAGTTGCTCGCCGACTACGAGGTGTGGCCTGGCCGGCTGTTGCTGGACACCACGCCCGACGAGCGTTACGACACCGCGGAGCGGTGGACCGACGAGATGGCCGAGTCCCGAATGGCATACATGGGCTTGGAGGGCGTGCTGTCGGGAAGCAAGGCGCGCTCGTGAGTCGCTCGGAACCACCGGCCGGGCGGCATGCGGTGGTCTGCGGTGCCGGGGCCTGGCTGCCACCGCGTGGGGTGAGCAATGCCGAGCTCACGCGGCGGCTGGACACCACCGAGGAGTGGATCACCAGCCGGACCGGGATCGAGCATCGCCACCTCGTCGACGGCGGCCTCTCCACCGGTGATTTGGCTGTCGAGGCCGGTCTGCTCGCGATGAAGTCAGCCGGCACCAGTGCGGTGGACGCGGTGGTGCTCGCAACGACCACCCCGGATCGGCTCTGTCCGGCCACCGCCCCCGATGTGGCCGCCAGGCTCGGGCTGACCGGCGTGGCCGCCTTCGACGTGTCGGCGGTCTGCACCGGCTTTCTCTATGGCTTGGCCAGTGCCGCCGGATTGATCGCCAGCGGACTCGCCGACCACGTCTTGCTCATCGGAGCCGAAGCATTCTCGACCATCATCGATCCTGCCGACCGGACTACCGCGGTGATCTTCGGTGACGGCGCGGGTGCGGTGGTCTTGCGGGCCGGGAACGCGGATGAGCCCGGCGCGGTGGGGCCCTGTGTGCTGGGCAGCGACGGTGGCCTGGGGGATCTGATCAGCATTCCCGGCGGAGGCGCCAGAGGCCGCAGTTCCGGCCGGGACCGAACCCCGAATGATGAGTACTTCACCATGCGCGGCAAGGATGTCTATCGGCACGCGGTGCACCGGATCACCGATGCCGCCACCACCGCGGTGGACCGGGCCGGGTGGCACCTGGCCGAGGTGGACCGTTTCGTGCCGCATCAGGCCAACCAGCGGATCTCTACCGCGGTCGCCGAGCGACTGGGGATCGAACCGGCCCGCCAGGTCAGCAACATCGCCCGGGTCGGCAACACCGCCGCGGCCTCGATTCCATTGCTGCTGGCCCAGGCGGCCGAGGCCGGCCAGGTGCGTCCGCGGGATCGCGTGCTGCTGGCGGCCTTCGGCGGCGGTCTCACCTGGGGCGCCGCCACCCTCAGTTGGCCCGACATCACCGCATACAGCGCGATCGGAAGCTCGCCCGCCGCAGTCCCGGCCGCGTAGCCGTCGCGGCTTCGCCGGATCCGCACCATCAACCATCCAGACGCCCGACCCTTCCAGGTTCGTTTGAGTCCAACATCCCAAGGAGCAATGACATGTACGAAAAGCTGAAGCAGATCATGTGCAGCAAGTTCCAGGTCCCCAGCGCCGAGTTCGTACCGGGGGTCACCTTCGAGGACCTGGGACTGGATTCCCTCGATCTGGTCGAGTTGTCGCTGGTGATCGAGCAGGAGATCGGCGTCCGTATCAGCGACGACGAGCTGGCCGAGGTCGGCCAGCTCAACAACGTTGCCGACCTGGTGACCAGCCGGAGGGCGACCGTCTGATGAGCATGTCGGTTGCGGTTACCGGAATGGGCATGCTGACACCAGCCGGTGTCGGCGTGACCGATTCCTGGGCCGGTGTGCTGTCGGCCGCCGCGACCGGCCGACACGATCCCGAACTGGCAGGCCTGCCCATTGACATCAGCTGTCGGGCGGCGGGTGACCCGGCCGAACTGCTCGGTGGCCGGGTGGCTCGCCGAATGGACCGCTTCATCCAGTTCGCTGTACTCGCCGCACGCGAGGCCGTCGCTGACGCCGGCCTCGACCCGCACAGCTGGGACGGCACCCGGATCGGCGTCGTGCTCGGTTCCGCCGACGGCGGGCCGGGCACCGTCGAGACCCAGCACCGGGTCCTGCTGGAGCAAGCGGCCTCCAACGTCTCGTCGCTGCTGTTGCCCATGCAGCTGCCGAACATGTCTGCTGGCCAGGTGTGCATCGATCTCGGTATCACCGGGCCTTCTCTGGTGGTTGCCACCGCCTGCGCCTCGGGGGCGACGGCGATCGGGCTGGCTCGCGATCTGCTGCTGCTGGACCGCTGCGATGTGGTGCTGGCCGGCGGCAGCGAAGCCATGATCACGCCGCTGGTCATGGCGGGATTCGCCCGGATGGGCGCCCTGTCGGCGCGGCTGGATGATCCCGGCGGCGCCTCGCGCCCGTTCGACACGTCCCGGGACGGCTTCGTGGCGGGCGAAGGCGGCGCCGTTCTGGTGCTCGAACGCGAAGCCGACGCCCGGGCCCGTCGCGCCACCATCCGCGGCTTCATCGCGGGATTCGGCGCCACCGCCGACGCCCACCACATCACCTCACCAGACCCGTCCGGGGCCGGTTGCGAGCGGGCCATGCGCACCGCGCTGGCCGATGCCGGCATCAGCCCGGCCGAGGTCAACCACGTCAACGCACACGGCACTTCCACCACGCTCAACGATGCCGTCGAGGCCGCGGTCATCGAGCGGGTGCTGGGAACCCAGCCGTTGGTCACCTCGACCAAAGGCGTCACCGGACATCTGCTCGGCGCCGCCGGTGCCGCGGAGGCAGTCTTCGCGCTGCTGGCCATTCGCGACCAGCAGGTACCGCCGACTGCCAACCTTGCCACCGTGGAACCCAGTTTCGGAATCGAGGTCGCCGATCGAGTGACACCTCGCAAGCTGGAGGTCGCGGTGAGCAATTCCCTTGGTTTCGGCGGCCAGAACGCCGTCCTGGTACTCACCGGCGCGTAGCCGGCTCCGATCCCACCGCGATCTCACCGAGACAGCGCCCTCAGTCCGCACTCCCAGAAAAGGACGAATCATGCATGATGCGCAGGTACTTCTGCGCGCCGGTGATCAGGCGCGTGCTCAACTGGCGAGGCGCCGATTCGTGCTGGACCTCGACGGTCTGGGCAATCTGGTTGGTCGGCGCAAGGATCTGAGCAACGAACTCGACAAGCTGCGTGCTGAGTCCAAGCGGCTTGCCAAGACCGGACCGCGCGAGCCCGATGCCGACCACACCGTGACCCGCGACCGGGCCAGGCAGATCAAGCAACGGGCGCAGGAACTCGAGGCTGAGCACAAGGCAGTCGACGCAGCGGTCACCGACTTCCTACTGGATGTGCCCAACCTGCCCGCAGATCGGGCCCCGGACGGAATCTCGGAGGCCGACGCCGTCGAGCTTCGCCGGTTCGGCGAGCCAGTGGTACCGGACTTCGAGGTGCGCCACCATGCCGACTTCGGTGAGCAAACCGGACTGATCGACTTCACCCGGGCAGCCAAGCTGGCCGGGTCCCGATTCAGTGTCACCAGTGATGCACTGGCTATTCTGCAACGCGCGCTGGCAGCCTTCCTACTCGATCTGCACACCGTCGAGCACGGCTATCGCGAGTACACCGTGCCGAGTTTGGTCACCCGGCAAACCATGACCGGCACGGGCCAACTGCCCAAGTTCGCCGGCGATCTGTTCCGCACCGAGGTCGGTGATCGCGAGCTGTACCTGATTCCGACGGCCGAAGTGCCGCTGAACAACCTGTACGCCGGCGAGACGGTGCCTACCGCGGATCTGCCGCTGGCGCTCGTCGCCCATACGAACTGCTTCCGTTCCGAAGCCGGCTCCTACGGCCGCGACACCCGCGGCATCTTCCGGGTGCACGAATTCGGCAAGGTCGAGCTCGTCCGGATCTGTTCCGCCGAGGACAGTTCGGCTCAGCTGGAGCTGCTGGTCTCCCACGCTGAACGCTGCCTGCAGGAACTGGAACTGTCATACCGGGTGGTCAGCCTGGCAGCCGGTGATCTCGGCTTCAGCGCCCAACTCACCTACGACATCGAGGTGTGGCTGCCCAGCCAGCAGCGCTATCGCGAGATTTCCTCCTGTTCGGACTGTGGCCAGTTCCAGGGCCGCCGCGCCAAGATCAGAACCCGGTCCGCCGACGGCGGCAAGGACTTCGCGGCAACGCTGAACGGCTCCGGCCTGCCGCTCGGGCGCACCCTGATCGCCATTCTCGAACAGCACCAGCAGCACGACGGCTCCATCCGAATTCCGGGCGCACTCATTCCCTACACCGGCTTCGACCGCATCTTTACCGATGGCACGACGCCATCGCGCACTCGCCGTACTACGCACTGACCTGGATCGGTGTCAGCACTCAATCAGGGCCGAATCAGTCGCGCCTCCCACGCTGGGTGGTACGCCGAAAACCCGTTCCGCAAGCCTCGCAGATCCGAAGGAGCAATCCATGCGCAACGCCGCCCCAATCACGTCGCCGCCGGGCGCCACTCAGGCGACCTCCTTGGCGACCCTGACGCCGGGCTTCGACACCAGACATGTCGTCGAAACCGGAAAGAAGTTCAGCGAGGTCTCGTCACTGGTCCGACAGGCCGGCCTGATGGAGTTGCATCCTAAGCGCTACCTCGCCAAGATCGCGTTCAACACCCTGATCTTCGCGGTGGGTCTGGTGGCCTTCTTCGAATTGGGTAATTCCTGGTGGCAACTGGTGGTCGCGGTCTGGATGGGCCTGTACGGCGGGCAGAGCGCCTTCCTCTGGCACGATGCCGCGCACAAGGCCATGTTCGGCAACAAGGCCGCCGCGACCTTCGTCGGCCGGATCCATGCCAATCTGGTCAACGGGGTCAGTTACGGCTGGTGGGTCAACCACCACAACCGGCACCACAGTTTTCCCAACCACCTTGAGAACGACCCGGACATCGGTCGGCGTACGGTGATCTTCGACATCAGCCAGTACGCCGCGCGCAGCCGTAGCGGCAAATTCATCGTGCGCTACCAGAGCGTGCTGTTCTTCGTGCTGCTGGTGCTCGAAGGCTTCAAGATGCACCGCACCGCGGTCACGGCACTCCGGCAGAAGGTCGTCAAGAGTCCCTGGGTCGAGGGTGCGTTGCTGTTGGCGCATGCCGCGATCTTCCTCGGCGCCGTGTTCTGGGTGATGTCCCCGCTCAGGGCAGTGCTGTTCGTAATCGTGCAGCAGATGGTGCTCGGCGTGTACTTCGGCATGCTGTTCGCCCCCAACCACAAGGGAATGCCGGTTCGGACGGACGAGGAATCGCTGGAGTGGTTGGAGCGCCAGGTGCTCACCTCGCGCAACATCAAGCCGTCCCCGCTGATCGACTTCGTCTACGGCGGCCTGAACTACCAGGTCGAGCACCACTTGTTTCCGTCGATGCCCCAGATGAACCTGGGCAAGTGCCGGGAGATCGTCAAGGCGTACTGCGACCGCAATGCCATCCCCTACCACGAGGTGGGCTTTGTGGATTCGTACCGGGAGGTATCGAAGTTCCTGTACGACGTCAGCGAGCCGGTGCGTTCGGGCACCGTGCCCGTCGCCTCCTGATCGCCGCTGTTCCCCACCACCACCGGCCGCCCACTCACACCCGCCGTGACTGCTCGATCGACCCAACACCCCGGAGATCACCATGGCCGCATCCGCTTCACCCGGTAACGGCAAAGCCGCACCGCAGACCGCACTACGCGGAACCCTCAACACACCGAAGATCGTGCTGCTGGTGATCGCGGCCGCCGCGCCGCTGGCAGCGGTGGTCGGCACGGTACCGCTCGCCTTCGCCCTCGGCAATGGCGTCGGCGTACCGGGCATGTTTGTCTTCGCCGGCCTGGTACTGCTCTGTTTCTCGGTGGGATATGCCGCCATGAGCCGGCGCATCGTCAACGCCGGGGGTTTCTACACCTACCTCTCACTCGGGCTCGGCCGGTCAGCCGCGATCGGTGGCGGCCTGGTGGCGGTGGTGTCCTACAACGCCGCGTCCATCGGGTTGATCGGGGCCTTCGGTTACTTTGCGCAGCTCACCGCGGCGCAGCACGGTCTCGATCTGCCGTGGGAGGTTTGGGCCGCTGCGGCGATCCTCTTGACGGCATACCTCGGCTATTGCCAGATCGATCTGTCGGCCAAGGTGCTGGCGGTGCTGATGATCGCCGAGATCGCGGTGCTGGCCGTCCTGGACATCGCCGTCATCGTCTCCAAGGGCGTCCACGCGGTACCGATCGAGTCGCTGGCTCCGCACAACGTGTTCGGTGGTGCCGTCGGGGTGACGATGATGTTCGCCTTCATGTCGTTCATCGGCTTCGAATCCGCCGCCCTCTATGGCGAGGAGACCAAAGATCCGCGCCGCAGCATCCCGTTGGCCACCTATGCCTCGGTGATCGTGATCGCCGCCTTCTACGCGCTGACCAGCTGGGTCGCCGTCGGTGGCGTCGGCAAGGACCAGCTGCAAGAGGTGGCCGGCCAGCAGCTCGGCGACCTGTTCTTTCAGCTCAGTACAACCTATGTGTCCTCCGACCTGACCACCGTCATGCAGATCCTGCTCTGCACCAGCCTGCTCGCCGCGTCGTTGGCCCTGCACAACGCGACCAATCGCTACACCTTCGTGCTCGGCCGCGAACGGGTGCTACCCGGCTGGCTCGGCCAGCCGCACCCCCGGTTCCACTCACCGCACCGCGCCGGTCTGGTGCAGGTCGTGGTCAGCGCGATCGTGGTCGCCGCGTTCGCCGTCGCCGGCTTGGACCCCTACACCAGCCTCTGCACCAGCCTGCTGGGCCTCGGCACCCTCGGCATCGTGGTGATCCAGGCGGCGGCGGCGTTCTCGGTCATTGGGTTCTTCCGCAACCGGGCTGACCGGCACTGGTGGCGCACCCTGCTCGCGCCCTTGCTGGGGGCCGCCGGGTTGACGACGGCCTCCCTACTGCTGATCGAGAAGTTCTCCCTCCTGACCGGAACCACCAACCCGGTGATCAACGCGCTGCCCTGGGTGCTGCTGATCGCTGCGGGCGGTGGTGTCGGCTACGCACGCTGGCTCAAGGCCGGCCGGCCCGAGCGCTACGCCGCCATCGCTCAGGTCGAGATCCGCGAGGATGCCGACGTGCCCGTGCCCATGATCGTCGCCGACCGGGATCCGGTGCCCGTCGCCTGAGCAGTCCGATCAGGAGCGCACCATCGATACCTACGCCACCGCTTTCGAAGGTGTAGGTGTCGATGCTGCCACGGGGCGGCGGTGTGGGGACTGTCCGTTTTTTGTAGCCAATGTTGTAGCCAATCCCTGACCGGTCGAGTCCGGACTGGGACAACCTAGAAGAGCAAAAAGACCCGGCAGCCCCCTAACGGGACTTTGTGGAGCCGCCTTAAGGCGGCGCACGGCGCCATCCTCAATGAGAGCCCCAAGGCAGCCAAGCCCACAGGATTGCCACAGACTTCCCACAGGCAGCAACCAGCCGTGCGGCGCATTGTTCACAGCGTGACTACAACCAACGCCTCGCGCCCGTCCTCGATGCTGCGCACCGACGGCACCCCCGTCCGGGTTCTCGTCGTCGATGACGAGCCCAACCTCGCCGACCTGCTCACCATGGCGCTGCGCTACGAGGGCTGGGAGATCCGTACGGCCCACGACGGCCTGGGCGCAGTCCGGATGGCCCGGGAGTTCAAGCCCGACGCCGTCGTCCTCGACATCATGCTGCCAGACCTCAACGGTCTGGACGTGCTCCGCCGGCTGCGTGATGACGCCCCCAACCTGCCGGTGCTGTTCCTGACGGCCAAGGACGCCGTCGAGGACCGGATCGCGGGCCTGACCGCCGGCGGCGACGACTACGTGACCAAGCCCTTCAGCCTCGAAGAGGTCGTCGCCCGGGTCCGGGGCCTGATGCGCCGCACCTCCATCGCCGCCGCCACCAGCGGCTCGGTGCTCACCGTCGGCGATCTCAGCCTGGACGAGGAGAGCCACGAGGTCAGCCGGGCCGGGTCGGAGATCTCACTGACCGCGACGGAGTTCGAGCTGCTGCGCTACCTGATGCGCAACCCGCGCCGGGTGCTGTCCAAGGCGCAGATCCTGGACCGGGTGTGGAACTACGACTTCGGCGGACAGGCAAACGTGGTCGAGATCTACATCTCCTACCTGCGCAAGAAGATCGACGCCGGGCGTGAGCCGATGATCCACACCCTGCGCGGCGTGGGTTACGTGCTGCGCGCCGCCTGAGATGACGGCTTCACGCTGGCACGCGCTCCGCCTCAGGCGCCCCGACCGAAAGCTTCGCCGGCGACCGCAACCGCTGCGGGACTGGACGCTGCGGGCTCGACTGATCGCCAGTTTTCTCGGCCTGCTCGTCCTGCTCTGCGTCGGCATCGGCTCGTTCACCGCCATCGCCCTGCAGCACTCGCTCACCGGCCAACTGGACAGCCAGCTGCGCCAGGCCGGTGGCCGGTCATCCAACGCCTACCCGGGCTCGGGCGACCCCGCGCACACGCTGCCCGCCCCCGGCGGCGGCAACCGGAGCTTCCTGCTGCCGCCGGGTAACCCGCCCGGCAGCATCGGCGCCCAGATCACCGGCGGCACCGTCGTCGAAGCGGTCATGCTGGATGCCAATGCCGACCGGACGACCCTCAGCAGCACCGCCGATCCCGCGCTGCTGTCCATTCCGGTCGACGGCAAGCCGCGGTCGATCGCGTTGCCCGGCCTCGGTGAGTACCGGGTGCTTGCCCGGACGACGCCTGACGGCGACACCCTGGTGTCGGGCTTCTCGCTCAAGAGCGTGTCCAGCACGCTGACCAACCTCACCCTCGTCATCACCGGCCTGACCGCGCTCGGCCTGGTCATCGCCGGGCTGGTCGGGGCGCTGATCGTCCGGCTCGCGCTCCGGCCGCTCCGCCGGGTGACCGCCACCGCAACCAGGGTGGCTGACATGCCCCTGGACGAGGGCGAGGTAGCTCTGGCCGAACGGGTGCCCGCACCCAACCCGCACACCGAGGTGGGGCAGGTCGGGGTGGCGCTGAACCGGATGCTCGAGAACGTCAACGATGCGCTGAACGCCCGGCACCGCAGCGAGACCCGGGTCCGTCAGTTCGTCGCGGACGCCAGCCATGAGCTCCGGACGCCGCTCGCCTCGATCCGGGGCTACGCCGAGTTGACCCGCCGCAGCCGCGAGGTTGCGCCGCCCGACATCGCCCACGCCATGAGCCGGGTCGAGTCCGAGGCGGGGCGGATGACCACGCTGGTCGAGGACCTGCTGCTGCTCGCCCGCCTGGACGCCGGCCGGCCGCTGGAGGCGGCCGAGGTCGACCTCACCCGGCTGGCCGTGGACGCCATCAGCGACGCGCACGCCGCCGGGCCCGACCATTCCTGGCAGCTCGACGTGCCCGACGATCCGCTGGTCATGCAAGGCGACGGTGCTCGGCTGCACCAGGTGTTGACCAACCTGCTGGCCAACGCACGCACCCACACTCCAGCCGGCACCCAGGTCCGGGTTTCCCTTAGTCAGCAGGGCGACCGCGCGATTCTTGCCGTGCGCGACGACGGCCCTGGCATATCCCCCACACTGATGCCCGACATCTTCGAGCGGTTCTCCCGCGGTGAGCAGTCCCGCTCGCGCACCGCGGGCAGCACCGGGCTGGGGCTCGCCATCGTGGCAGCCGTCGTGGCAGCTCACGGTGGGCGCATCGACGTCACCAGCGCCCCTGGCAACACCGTGTTCACCGTGACCCTCCCGATGCATGGAAACCAGCAAGCAAGCCCACAGACTTTCGAAAGCTTCGCTGGCCAGACTGCTTGACATGAGTACCGAAACCCTTGTCCCACCAGGTAGATCCCTCTCCCCCAGCGCTCCACGGATCGAGCGCGGTAACCGGGTCAGAGCACTGATCCGCGGCCGGGTGGACGACCCCGCCTGGGTACGCCCGTCGGTACTCGGACTGCTGCTCGCGACAGCGCTGCTCTACCTCTGGGGACTCGGCGCCTCGGGCTACGCCAACTCCTTCTACTCCGCCGCCGCCCAGGCCGGTTCGGCGAGCTGGAAGGCGATGTTCTTCGGATCATCGGACGCCGCCAACTCGATCACCGTCGACAAGCCGCCGGGCGCCCTCTGGATCATGGCGCTGTCCGTGCGAATCTTCGGCCTGAACTCGTGGAGCATCCTGGTTCCACAGGCCCTGGAAGGCGTCGCCGCGGTCGGCATGCTGTACCTCGCGGTGCGCCGGACGTCCGGAGCGGCCGCGGGAATTCTGGCTGGCGCGGTGCTCGCCGTCACCCCGGTCGCCGCACTCATGTTCCGGTTCAACAACCCCGACTCGCTGCTCCTCCTGCTGATGATCGCGGGCGGGTATGGCGTTATCCGCGCCCTGGAAACGGCATCCACCAAGTGGCTGATCCTGGTGGGTGTGCTGACCGGATTCGGCTTTCTGACCAAGATGCTGCAAGCATTGCTGGTCGTTCCGGCGTTCGCGCTGGTGTACCTTTTCGCCGCGCGCCGAACCCGGTTGGGCGACGCATCCTGCAGCTGCTTGCCGCCGGTGGTGCGCTGGTGGTCTCGGCCGGCTGGTGGATCGCGATCGTCTCGCTGATCCCCGCGAAGGACCGTCCCTACATCGGCGGCTCGCAGCACAACTCCATCCTCGAGCTGACCCTGGGTTACAACGGCCTCGGACGGCTCACCGGCAACGAGACCGGCAGCGTCGGCGGTGGTGGCGGGAACGGCCGCGGTGGCTGGGGAACGACCGGTGCCACCCGGCTCTTCGGCACCGAGATGGGCACCCAGATCTCCTGGCTGCTGCCCACGTCCCTGCTGTTGCTCGTTGGGGGATTGTGGTTCACTCGTAAGGGCGTCCGCACCGACCGAACGCGGGCCGGACTGTTGCTCTGGGGTGGCTGGCTCGTCGTCACCGGCCTCGTCTTCAGCTACGCCAAGGGCATCATCCACCCCTACTACACCGTTGCACTGGCACCGGCCATCGGCGGCGCGATCGGTGTGGCAGCCACCCTGCTGTGGCGCAACCGCCACCAGCTGACGGCCAGCATCCTGCTCTCGCTCAGTGTGCTGCTGACCGCGGTGTGGCAGTTCGAGTTACTGGACCGCACGCCCGCCTGGCTTCCCTGGCTGCGCTACGCCATTCTGGTGACCGGAATCGCCAGCGGCCTGTTGCTGATCGTGGTGTCCCGGCTCGGTCGCCGAGCCGGTCCGATGATCGCGGCGGTCGCGCTGATCGCATCCCTGGGCGGCCCCAGCGCCTACGCAATCTCGACGGCCCGCACGCCACACTCGGGCTCGATCCCCAGCGCGGGACCGGCCAGTACGGGTGGCTTCGGCGGTCCCGGCGGTGGCGGTGGCGCACGGATGGGCGGTCAGCCGCCGACCGGTGGATTTCCCGGCCGCGCGGGCAACTTCGGTGGCACAGCCCAAGGCGGCACAGGCACAGCGCAAGGCGGCGTTGGCGCCCCGCCGACCGGCACCGGCACAGCGCCGACCGGACGTGGTGGCTTCGGTGGCGGCGCCGACGGCGGGCTGCTCAACGCGAGCACGCCAGCGACCGCCGTTGTCAATGTCCTCAAGGCGGACTCGTCGCAGTACACCTGGGTGGCGGCAGCCATCGGCTCCAACAGTGCGGCCGGATTCCAGCTGGCGACGGAGAAGCCGGTGATGGCCATCGGCGGCTTCAACGGCAGTGACCCCTCCCCCAGCCTCGCTGAGTTCAAGGCCTACGTCAGTGCCGGCAAAATCCATTACTTCATCGCCAGCGGTGGCGGTGGTGGCGGTAACCAGACGAGTGGCAGCGACTCCTCCTCAGCCATCAGCAGCTGGGTGCAGGCCAACTTCAAGACCGTCACGGTCGGCGGAACCACGCTGTATGACCTGACCCAACCGAACAGCTAGGCCCCTTCCACAACACGGCACCACCAAGCGGGGCCCGGCTTTCCACTTAGCGGAAGGCCGGGCCGCGCGCTGTCGTGCGCGCTCAACTGGCCCAACCAATAAGGGAAAGCCTTCGAAGCGAGCGCACAGGATGTCCACAAGGCCGCGCCAGTCCGGCAATCGAAAGTAGAGCCATGACCTTGCTAGCTGAGCGCAATCCCCTTGTGGCAGAACAGTTCTCGGCGCGTCTGACCCTGGACGTGACCATTCCCGTCTACAACGAAGAGGTCGACCTGGCGCCCTGCGTCCGGCGCCTGCACGAGCACCTCGAACGGTTCTTTCCCTATGAATTCCTGATCACCATCGCAGACAACGCCAGCACCGACGCGACTCCGCAGGTGGCCCGGAGACTGGTCAATGAGCTGTCCGGCGTCCGGCACATGCGACTGGAGCAGAAGGGCCGCGGCCGCGCGCTGAGCGCAGTGTGGCTGGCCTCGCAGGCAGACGTCGTGGCGTACATGGACGTCGACCTGTCGACCGACCTCAACGCTCTGCTGCCGCTGGTGGCTCCGCTGATCTCGGGACACTCCGACATCGCCATCGGGTCGCGGCTGAGCCGGCAGAGCAGGGTGGTCCGCGGCGCGAAGCGTGAGGTGATCTCCCGCTGCTACAACCTCATTCTGCGCAGCACGCTGCTCGCGCGCTTCTCCGACGCCCAGTGCGGGTTCAAGGCGATGCGGGCTGACGTGGGGCGCCAGCTATTGCCGCTGGTCGAGGACACCGGCTGGTTCTTCGACACCGAGCTGCTGGTACTGGCGGAACGCTCGGGGCTGCGCATCCACGAGGTGGCGGTGGACTGGGTGGATGATCCGGACTCACGGGTGGATCTGGTCTCGACGGCCCTCGCCGACCTCAGAGGGGTCGTGCGGGTGGGACGCGCACTGGCGACCGGGGCGCTCCCGCTGGCCGAGGTACGGGCGCAACTCGGGCGGCAGCCGCTCAGCCCGACCTCGCCGGACGTGCCACCGGGCCTGCTGCGGCAACTGGTCCGCTTCGGCGCGATCGGCGCACTGAGCACGGCCGCGTATCTGGCGCTCTTCTGGCTGGCCAGCGGCATGCTCGGGGCTCAGGGCGCCAACCTGTTCGCCCTGCTTCTCACCGCCGTCGCCAACACGTCGGCCAACCGCCGGTTGACTTTCGGCATAGCGGGGCGGACGAATGCCGGCCAGCACCAGCTGCAGGGGCTGATGGTCTTCGCGCTCGGGCTGGCACTCACGAGCGGCTCGCTGGCGGCTCTGCACGCGGCCGATCCGGTGCCGCACCATGGGATCGAGGTGGCGGTGCTGATTGCGGCGAACCTGGTGGCGACCGCGCTGCGCTTCGTCCTGCTACGTGGTTGGGTCTTCCGTCGCACCGCGTGAAGCGGCGGGCTAGCGGCTTTCCTCCAGCAACTTAACGGCAAAGTCGGTGTGCGTGACGAGCGAGTCGAGGTAGCCGCCCCGGATGGCAGCGTGTGCGGCGGAGACCTTGTTCAGGCCGTAGGCGATGCCGATGACCTCTGGGATGCGCCGTAGCTGCGCAGCAGTGATGGCGATGATCCGCCCGCTGAGCAGAGTTTCCATGGCGTTGCCCTGGGCGTCGAGGAGCACTCCGGAGAGGTCGGCGTGCACTCCGCTTCCGCGCATCAGGTTCTGCTCGGCGAGAGTCAGGGCATCGTGCAGGGTTGAGCTGGGCGGATTCCAGCCGCCGACTCCGACGACCGCTTTGGTGATCGATGCGAACCGGGCGACCGCGTCGGCGACCTGCTCCTGCCGGTAGAGACCCTGGGCCGTCTCGACGTCACTCACGATCATCGGGGCGTAGAACACCGAGGACTGCGCCCCCGCCCGCCGGGCGACGCTACGCACGACGTCCACCGAACTCGGTTCCACATCCGGACGGGTCAGCGCGCCGGTGAGCTGGACGACCTGCTTGGCCGCCAGTCCGCGCAGCTTGCCGATCATGTCGAGGACGACCCGTGCCCAGCCGATGCCGAGGACGTCCTCCGCGGTGGTGATCTCGCTGAGCAGGTCGGCGGCGACACCACCGATCTGGTGGCGAGTCTGAGCGTCATCGCCGCGGGCGGTGTTGACCACGACGGCATGGCGAAGGCCGAAGCGTTGGCGCAGGCGCTCGCTGAGCTCGAGTTCCAGCGAACCAGTTCCTGCCACGCTGATACGCACGATCCCACTGGCGCGGGCAACATCGAGCAGACGAGCGACCTTGAAGCGAGTGATCCCCAGCTCTTCCGCGATCTGCACCTTGGAGCGGTTGTCGACGTAGTACCGGCGCGCGACGCGGGTGGCCGCGACCAATTCGACCGGCCCGAGGAACGGGGCAACTGACGTCTCGTCCATGAATTCGCCTCACCTGCCTCACCTACTCACCCGGGCACTTGACCATGAACCTATCATTTGAGCATCAAGGTCGGTCAAGGCGCTCATTTGAGCGACGCGTCGGGAAGGTCGTTCTGATGGCGACGATGAAGGTGAGTGTGCTGCGCGGGATGGGGCAGGTCGCCGTGGAGGAGCGCGACATCCCCGAGCCCGCCGCGGATGAGGTGCTGGTCGAGGTGGGATCGGTGGGGGTCTGCGGCTCCGATGTGCACTACTTCGAGCACGGCCGGATCGGTCCCTACGTCGTGGACTCGCCCCTGATCCTGGGACATGAAGCCGGCGGCGTTGTTGCGGCAGTGGGGGACGAGGTCAGCTCGCTGCGGGTCGGCCAGCGGGTTTCGATCGAGCCGGGGGTGCCTTGCCGCTCCTGCTCGCAGTGCCTGGCAGGACGCTACAACCTCTGCCCCGACGTCAAGTTCTTCGCGACGCCGCCTTACGACGGCGCGTTCAGCCAATACGTGGCGATGCCCGCAGCGTTCGTGTACCCGGTCCCGGACAGCATCAGCGACGACGCGGCCGGCCTGCTCGAACCGCTCTCGGTCGGCGTGTGGGCTTGCCGCCGCGCCCAGTTGGCGCCCGGCAAGACCGTGTTGGTCACAGGTGCGGGACCGATCGGACTGATCGCCGCGCAGACCGCCCGCGCATACGGTGCGGACGCCGTCACCGTCACGGACGTGAACCCGCACCGGCTGCGCCTGGCCGAGAAGCTCGGGCTCGCGACGATCGACGTCAGCCGAACCTCCCTGGCTGACGCCGAGGTCGAGCCGGACGTGCTGCTGGAGTGCTCAGGAAATGCCCGGGCCACCTGGGATGCCGTTTCTACGATGGCGCGAGCCGGACGCGCCGTCCTCGTCGGGATGGGCGGAGACACCGTGCAACTGCCGCTGTCCTACGTGCAGGACCGCGAACTGATGATCACCGGAGCCTTCCGGTACGCCAACACCTGGCCGATCGCGATCCAGCTGGCCGCGTCCGGGCGGGTAGACCTCGACTCGATGGTCACCGGCCATTACGGTCTTGATGAGGTCGAAGCCGCGCTGACCGCCTCACGCAGCGATCCCACCACCGTCAAGGCCATCGTCCGGCCGGGGAACTGAGTCGGCAGACTGAGTCGATAACGCAGAATCAGGAAGTTGTGCAGCCCGGCTCGGACCCGTGCGGGCTGGCGACCGCAGATCCCACTTCACCATTGCCATAGAACTCGTCGTGGGACTTGCGTGAGGAGCAGACCGAGGCCATGGCACAGGTCGTCCGGCGTCCGTCCGAGTTCATCCGCAGGACCGCAGTCTCGCCCGGAACGTTGTAGCTGACCAGCGTCGCGTCGCCCTCGGGGGTCGACAGGCACGAGCCGACCTCGGGCATCGAATCGCGTGCGTCTTGGTACAGCGGGTGCTCGTACTTCAGGCAGCACATCAGCCGGCCGCACGCGCCCGAGATCCGCAGCGGGTTCAGCGGCAGGTCCTGGTCCTTGGCCATCCGCACCGACACCGGTTCGAAGTCGACCAGGAATGTCGAGCAGCAGAGCTCGCGGCCGCACGAGCCGATCCCGCCGATGATGCGGGCCTCGTCGCGGGCCGAGAGCTGGCGCAGCTCCACCCGGCCCTTCAGAGTCGCTCCGAGATCGCGGACCAGGGACCGGAAGTCCACCCGGTGTGGCGCGGAGAAGTAGATGACTGTCCGGTTGTCCGAAAGGACGTGGTCGACACCGGCCACCTTCATCGGCAGGCCGTGCTCCCGGATCAGGCGCTTGGCCGCGACCCGGGCCACGGACCGCTTCTTTCGGCCGGCATCGAGCGCGGCAAGGTCCTCAGCAGTCGCCATTGCGGACAGGACGGGCAGCCCGCCGACGTCGTCTGAGGTCCACTGCGGCGCCCACATGACCTGGGCTACCTCGTCGCCCTCGTCCGTCGGATAGAGCACGTGCTCGCCGACGGCCGGGGTAAGCGAACCGGGATCGGCGTAGTACAGCCGGCCGCGGTCGGTGAAGGTCACCGCGCACATCATCCCCATAGGATGAGATTAACCGGTGCGGCGCCGCGAACCTATCCACGCGGTGAAGCGGCCGGGCGGGACATTTCGTCAGGGCAGCCGCAGAGCCGCCGTCATCGCCTCGATGGCGATCTTGGGCTTGACGTTCAGCTCGATCGCGGTCCGGCAGGCCAGCACCTCATCGAGACGGACCAGGGCTCCGGCCTGGTCGATGGAACGCGCGACGGTGGCGGTGTCGCGGGCGAAGTCCGGATGCGCGGCGAGCACCGGTGACCCGGCCTGCACCAGCAGCACGTCCCGGTAGAAGCTGGCCAGATCCACCAGCGCCCGATCCAGGGCGTCGCGCTGCAGCCTGGTCGCTCGCGACCTCTGCCGCTTCTCCAGCTCCTTCAGCACCCCAGCGCTGCCCCGCGCCGCACCGGTGGCGCCCTTGCCGGTGCCGCCCGCTCCGAGAGCAACCTTCAACTCGTCGGACTCGGTGACGTCCAGGTCATCGGTCAGCGCCTTCGCCTCCGCCTCGGCCGCCTTGACGAGATGGTCAGCCGCCTCGAAGCACGCGTTCAGCGAGGTGAGCCGCGCCGGGATGGCGAGCACCGCCTCACGGCGCTCCCGGGCCTGGTCGTCACGGGCCAGCCGGCGGGCCCGGCCCACGTGGCCCTGCGAGGCCTGCGCTGCCCAGCTCGCGGTGCCGGGGTCGATGCCGTCAGCGATCAGCACCTCGGCGATGGCGGCCGGCGGCGGAATGCGCAACCCGACCACCCGGCAGCGCGACCGGATGGTGACGACCACGTCGTCGGGATGGGTGGACGGCGCGCACAGCAGGAAGATCGTGCGCTCCGGCGGCTCTTCGATCGCCTTGAGCAGCGCATTCGCGGCACCCTCGGTGAGCCGGTCGGCGTCCTCGATCACCACCACCTGCCAACGTCCCAGCGACGGCCTGCGCCCGGCCATACCGACGACCGCACGCATCTCGTTGACACTGATCGACAGGCCCTCGGGAACGATCGAGCGCACATCAGGATGACTACCGGCCCGGACGGTGCGGCAGGACAGGCACTCCCCACAGCCCGGCGCCGCTGTTGGATCGGCCGCCATCAGAGCCTCGGCCCGGTCACACTGCACAGCCGCGGCCAGCGCCCGAGCGGCCACCGACCGACCGGAACCGGCAGGACCGGTGAACAGCCACGCGTGGGTCATCGCACCCAACTGCACCGGGCGCTGGGCCACCACATCAGCCGCGGCCCGGGCCGCCCGGGACAGCTCGGCCACGGCCGCGTCCTGACCGATCAGCGCCTGGAAAACTGTCACGTCACACGCCTTCGAGTCTCTGGTGGCTCAGCACTTTTTGGTGGCCCAGCACTTCTCTGGTAGCTCAGCATTCGGGTCACGGCCGCCTCGATGGTGGTCGCCAGCTCGGCCTGCGGCAAGGTGGCATCGAGCACCAGGTACCGCTGCGGTTCCGCCGCCGCCAGCTTCTGGAAGCCTTCGCGCACCCGCTCGTGAAACACCAGCGTCTCGCGTTCCAGCCGATCCAGGCCCAAACCGCCGGCGCGGTTGCCCGCCCGAGCAAGACCCACGGTCACCGGCACGTCCAGCAGCACGGTGAGGTGCGGCACCAGGCCTTCGGTGGCCCAGCGGGACAGCTTGGCGACCTCGTCCACCGACAGCGTGCGGCCGGCGCCCTGGTAGGCCAGCGAGGAGTCGACGAACCGGTCAGTGATCACGACCTCGCCCCGCTCCAGCGCTGGACGGATCACGGTGGAGACGTGATGGGCGCGGTCGGCGGCGAACAGCAGCGCCTCGCTGCGCGGGGCGATGGGAGCGTCCGTCTCGAGCAGCAGCTTGCGGATCTGCCTACCGATGGGCGTGGCGCCAGGCTCGTGGGTAACGAGGACGGGATGGCCCGCGGTACGCAGGCTGGGGGCCAGCGCGCTGATCTGACTCGACTTGCCGGCTCCCTCACCGCCCTCGAAGGCGATCAGGACGCCACCGGGTACCGCATGGTCCGCGGCGGCGGTTCGCTCGGTTGAGATGGCTGCTCCTGCCCCGGTCTGGCGTACGTGCGGGCCCAGCTTATCGGGGTACTTGCCGACCGCCCGGCACCCCCGCTACCCGCACCGGGTCACGGATCGGTGAGCGTCCGCAGCAGCCGTCGCAGCCCGGTGGCCAGGTTTGCCCGCTGGGTTGCGGACAGCCCCGCAAGCAGCGCGTCCTCGGAGGCGAGCAGTGCCGCGAATGCCGCATCGACCTGTCGCAGTCCGGTTTCGGTGAGGCGGATCAGCACCTGGCGGCCGTCATCGGGATGGGCTCCGCGCTCGATGAGTCCGCGCTCGGCCAGGCGGTCCAACCGGTTGGTCATGGTTCCCGAGGTGACATGGGTGGCTTCGACGAGCTGACCCGGCGTCTGCTGAAAGGGTGTTCCGGTCCGGCGCAGGGCGGCGAGCACGTCGAATTCGTGCAGCGCGAGACCGTGCTGGCCGAATGCCTGGCTCCGGCGCTCGTCGAGCAGCTGGGCGAGCCGGCTGATCCGGCTCAGCACCTGCAGCGGCGCCACGTCCAGGTCGGGCCGCTCCCGGGCCCAGGCGTCGGCAATGGCATCTACTTCGTCGGCCATGCGCGCGAGCCTAGTGGGTTCTCTTGACATCAAGGCATCACCGGTGGGCGGCGGGGTGCAGGTGAACGCGTTCCCCGTCGTGGTCCAGGATGACCAGGATTTCGACCGGACCGTCGTGTGCCCCGACGGCGTGCGGAACCATGGTCGAGAACTCCGCGGCATCCCCCGCCTCGACCAGGATGGTCCGTTCTCCCAGTTGCAGCCGGGCCGTTCCCGACAGCACGGTGAACCAGTCCCGTCCCGGATGCACGCCCAGCTCGGCTCTGCCGACCGGACGGGTCGGGGCGGCGATCCGCATCTTGGCGACGGTCACCCCATGCGGTGCGCCCTCGCGGGTCAGCAGCCAGGTGGTCACTCCGGAGGCTTCATCGCGCTGTGGCCGGATCACCACGTCGTCATCGTCGACAGATTCGACCAGCTGGTCCAGGGTGGTGCCCAATGCCCTGGCGATCGGTACCAGTTGGTCCAGGGCGATCCGGCGGTGGCCGGTCTCGATCCGGCTCAGCGTCGACGGGCTGAGATAACAGCGGGCGGCAAGGGCGTCCAAGGACCACCCGCGCGCCAGCCGCAGTCCCCGAATTCGCTCCCGCACTAGACCATCGAGTTCAACTTCTTGCGTCATAGGCAAGAGTGTATGCCGGATCAGCATGACGCTCGTACGCTCAGACCATGACTTCCGAACCTGTTGCACATCATGACCACCACCACGCCGACGGACCCGGCGAAGATCCGGACGCGGCTGCGGCCATGGCTGAGCTGCTGGAACTGGACGGCGAGGTACTGCACGACTACCTCGCAGGCATAACCTCCTGGATCGCCGAGCAGAGCGATGCCGCTCCCCGCCGAATTCTCGACCTGGGGGCCGGAACCGGCACCGGCACCATCGCCCTCGCCCGTCAATTTTCCGACGCCGAGGTGATCGCGCTCGACAACTCCGCGGCACTGCTGAGTCGTCTCCAGGGCAAGGTCGCCGACCTGGAACTGGACAGCCGGGTGAGCTGGCTGCAGGTGGACCTCGACGCCGAATGGCCGACACTCGCCGAGGTGGACCTCGCCTGGGCGTGCACCTCGATGCACCACCTGGCTGACGGCGGTCGCGTGCTCGCCGACGTCTTCGCAACCCTGCGGCCTGGTGGCCTGCTGGTCGTTCTCGAACTGGATTCGCCGCCTCGTTTCCTTCCCGACGACGTCGGCTCGGGGTTAGAGGCCCGCTGCCAGGACGCCGTGTCGCAGCTGAACGCCGAGGTGATGCCGCTGCTCGGGCTGGATTGGGGCCCGCAGCTCGAGCAGGCCGGATTCGACGTCGTCACCCGACGACGCTTCGACATCGACCTGAGGCCGCCGCTTCCGGAGGCCATCGGCCGCTACGCCCGGGCCTACCTTCAGCGGATCCGGTCCGCGATGCACGACCGACTGGAGCCTGCCGACCTGCGGGCTCTGGACAGCCTGCTGGCACCCGACGGGCCGGACAGCCTGCTCGTGCGAACCGATCTGGTTGTCCGAGGAACCCGGACGGCATGGCTGGGCCGCCGACCCTAGCCCGCGCCATGCATTCTCTCGACGTCAAGGTATAGCCTCTTGATATCAAGAGATCAATCTGGAGGCGGCATGCAGTGGGATCCACAGCAGTACGGCAGGTACAGCTCCGAGCGGGGCCGGCCGTTCTTCGACCTGCTCGCCCAGGTCCGGGCACAGGCACCAGCATCGGTCACCGACCTCGGCTGCGGCTCCGGTGAGCTCACCGCCGCACTGGCGCAGCGCTGGCCCGAGGCGACGATTCGAGGTTTGGACTCCTCACCCGACATGATCGAGCGCGCCAACCAACACCAGAGCGAGAACCTCAGCTTTCACCTCGCCCGAGCCGAGGACTTTTCCGCAACCGAGGTCGAGGTGCTGATCAGTAACGCGCTGCTGCAGTGGGTTCCCGGACACCTCGGGCTGCTCAGCCGTTGGGCGGGCGAACTGGCCGGTGGCGGCTGGCTGGCACTGCAGGTTCCGGCGAACTTCGACTCACCGTCACACCGGCTGATGCGCGAGCTGGCGTCCGCACCACGCTGGCGCGACACCCTCGACGGCGTGCTGCGCCATGCCGACGCCGTCTCCGAGCCGGCTGATTACCTCGCCACACTGGCGGACGCGGGCCTGCGGGTCGACGCCTGGCAGACCAGTTACCTGCACGTGCTCAGTGGCGAGAATCCGGTGCTGGAGTGGGTGCGGGGCACCGGGCTGCGGCCGGTGCTACAAGCCTTAGAAGACAACGACGCCGATCGTGCCGAGTTCGAGGCCGAGTACGCCAGCCTGCTGCGCCAGGCTTACCCCGCACGCGAAGGCGTCACGATGTTTCCGTTCCTGCGCACCTTCGTCGTGGCGAGCAAGCCGTGATTACCGGCCTCGATCACGTCCAGGTCGCCATCCCGGCAGGCGGCGAGGACGCAGCGCGGGCCTTCTACAGCGGGCTGCTCGGCATGAGCGAACAACCCAAGCCGGCAGCCTTGGCAGAGCGGAGAGGTTGCTGGTTCACCGGCGGCGCGGCCGTGCTGCACCTAGGTGTCGAGCATCCCTTTCAGCCCGCACGAAAGGCGCATCCGGCGTTTCTGGTGACCGACCTGAACCAGCTTCGAAACCGGCTCACCGCCGCGGGTGCTGAGTGCGTGGACGCCAGCGGGGAGCTACCCGGGATCGTGCGGTTCCACACCACCGACCCGTTCGGGAACCGGCTCGAATTCCAGCAGGCCTAGCACCACAGCAGGCCTAGCCGCGCTCACTGGCCAGGCGCCTCGGCGGCCACGATCTTGCGCACCACGCGCAGGTAACGGCGATTGATCAGGGCCTGCGCCAGCCGTGACACCGGACCGCCGAGGCGCATGAACCAGCGCCGCGGGCGGGAGTTCGAATGGAGCCTCACCACGACCGAGTCATCGGCGACCCAGTCCACGAAGAAACTCTCTTCGCCTTCTTCGGGATGATCCGGCCGGGTGTGATAGGTGAATCCACGTCGCCGCGGCTCATCGACAACCTCGGTCACATCACAGGAGCCGTGCACGCTGAACGGGCCGAGACCGAAGCGCAGCCGAATGACGTCCCCGACCCGGACCGAGCCGGTCGGCATGGTCATCTTCACGCCGGCCTTGTTGTGCATGTGCAACGTCAACACCGCCCGCGACGCCGAGTCGAACGCTGCCGCACCGTGACCGGCCACCGTGGCCACCTGCATTTGCCGATAGTGGGATGCCATCAGCCTAGTGTGCCTGGCGGATCGGAGCGGGCGACGTCAGGCCTTCTTTGCCGCTACTTTCTTGGCGGCGACCTTCTTGGCAGGTGCCTTCTTCACAGCGGACTTCGTCGCAGTCGCCTTCTTCGCGATGGTTTTGGTGCCGGTCGGCTTCTTGGCCGGTGCCTTCTTGGTGGCCTTCTTCGTCGCCTTCTTCACCGGCCCGCGAGCCCGGCGGTCCGCCAGCAGCTCGGACGCGCGCTCGTCCGTGAGCTCATCCACCGAGTCGTCCCGGCGCAGCGAGGCATTCGTTTCGCCGTCGGTGACGTACGGGCCGAACCGCCCGTCCTTCACCACCATCGGCTGCTGCGAGACCGGGTCGACGCCGAGTTCCTTCAGCGGCGGGGCGGCCGCGGCACGACGTCCACGCAGCTTCGGCTGGGCGAAGATGGCCAGCGCCTCGTCCAGGGTGACCGTGAAAAGCTGTTCCTCGGCCTCCAGCGACCGGGAGTCGGTGCCGCGCTTGATGTACGGGCCGTACCGGCCGTTCTGCGCGGTGATTTCCGCCCCCTTGGTGGGGTCCTCGGCCTCGCCGGTGCCGGGGTCGATGCCGACCACCCGGGGCAGGGTGAGCAACTTGGCCGCGTCCTCGACCGTCAGCGTGTCCAGCGACATGTTCTTGAACAGCGACGCCGTCCGCTCGCCGTCGGTGACGTACGGGCCGTAGCGGCCGTTCTTGCCGGTGATCTCGCGGCCGGTGTCAGGGTCGACGCCGATCTCACGGTCACCTGACGGCGCCGAGAGCAACTCCTCCACCTTCTCGGGGGTGAGCTCGTCCGGTGCGAGGTCCTCGGGCACCGAGGCGCGCCGCTCCGACTCCGCGCCACCCTGCTGGACGTAGGGCCCGTACCGGCCCACTCGCACCACGATGTCGCTGCCCGGCCCGAACAGCTGGATGGAGTTCACACCGCGCGCGTCGATGTCCTCCAGGCGCTCCGCGATCAGCTTCTTGAGGCCGCCCTGGGACGAGATCCGGCCGTCGTCGCCCTCCGCGCGCTCGGCATCGGTGGCGCCGAAGTAGAACTTGCGCAGCCAGTCCACCCGGGAGGCGGTGCCGCCGGCGATGGAGTCCAGGTCGTTCTCGACGGAGGCGGTGAAGCCATAGTCCACCAGCCGGCCGAAGTGCCCCTCCAGCAGGCCGACGACGGCGAAGGCAACCCAGGACGGAACCAGCGCCGAGCCCTTCTTCCACACGTAGCCGCGGTCCTGGATGGTCTGCATGATCGAGGCGTATGTCGAGGGCCGGCCGATGCCGAGTTCCTCCATGGCCTTGACGAGCGAGGCCTCGGTGTAGCGGGCAGGCGGGTTCGTCGAGTGCCCGGACGGCTCCAGCGAGCGCACGCCGAGGCCGTCGCCGCGGGCCAGTTGCGGCAGCCGCTTCTCGGTGTCGTCCCGGCCGGAGTCGCCGGCGTCCGAATCGTCGGTGTCCTCGACGTAGGCGCGCAGGAAGCCGGGGAACGTGATGGTGCGCCCGGACGTCGCGAACTCGGCACGTTCATTGGCCACCGACGTGCCCGCCAGCCGCACAGACACGCTGGTGCCGACGGCGTCGGACATCTGCGAGGCCAGGGTGCGCTGCCAGATCAGCTCATAGAGCCGGAACTCGTCCGAGGACAGCGCCGACGCAAGCTCGCCCGGGGTCCGGAAGGCGTCACCGGCGGGCCGGATGGCCTCGTGCGCCTCCTGGGCGTTCTTGACCTTGCGGCTGTAGTGCCGCGGCTCGGCCGGTACGTAGGCGTCGCCGTACAGGTCCCGGGCCTGGGAGCGGGCTGCGGTCAGCGCCGTCTCGGACAGGTTCGTCGAGTCGGTACGCATATAGGTGATGTAGCCGTTCTCGTACAGCCGCTGGGCGACGCGCATGGTCACCTGCGAGGACCAGCGCATCTTGCGGCCGGCCTCCTGCTGCAGCGTTGAGGTCATGAACGGCGGGTACGGGCGGCGGCGGTAGGGCTTCTCTTCGACGCGCGTGACGGCGAAGTCGGCGTCGGCCAGCCGGGCGGCCAGGCCGCGGGCGCCCGCCTCGTCCAGATGAAGCACCTCTGAGGACGCGCGACCGGTGGCGGGGTCGAAGTCGCGTCCGGTGGCGATGCGCTCGTCATCCAAGGCCACCAGCGTCGCGCCGAAGGTCTCCGGGTCGTTGGGCTTGCGGACGGCCGGGGCGAAGCTGCCCTCGATGTCCCAGTAGTTCGCGGTATGAAAGGCCATCCGCTGCCGCTCGCGCTCGACCACGATGCGGGTCGCCACGGACTGCACCCGACCCGCCGAGAGCTTCGGCAGCACCTTCTTCCACAGCACCGGCGACACCTCGTAGCCGTAGAGGCGGTCCAGGATGCGGCGGGTCTCCTGCGCGTCGACCAGATGGGCGTCGATCTCGCGCGGCTCGGACACCGCTCGCGCGATGGCGGCCGGGGTGATCTCGTGGAACACCATCCGGCGTACCGGAACGGTGGGCTTGAGCGTCTGCACCAGGTGCCACGCGATGGCCTCGCCCTCGCGGTCCTCATCGGTGGCTAGATAGACCTCGTCGGCGTCCTTGACCAGGGCCTTCAATTTGCTGACCTGGGACTTGCGGTCCGGGCTCACCACGTACAGCGGCTCGAAGTCCGCCTCGGTGTTGACCCCGAGCCGCGCCCAGGGCTGGCCCTTGTAGGCGGCGGGAACGTCGGCGGCATTGCGCGGCAGGTCCCGGATATGACCGATCGACGCCTCGACGGTGTACCCCGCACCGAGGTATCCGCCGATCGTCTTCGCCTTCGCCGGGGATTCCACGATCACCAGCTTGTTGCCGGTGCCCGCTTTTTTCCCGCGTGCCTGCGCCACCACGTACTCCCTGTCTCTGATCACCGAGCGTGAGCGACCAAGTCGCCCGCGTTCGCCCGGTACTTCGGCGGACGGTACCTCACGGTCCCCGCCTCTGGTCCTATCGGTGGGTCACACCACCACGCTCAAGGCTAAAACCACGGCGATGCCGGTCACGGAGAGCACCGTCTCCATCAACGACCACGACTTGATGTTCTGGCTCACCGACAGACCGAAATACTGCTTCGTCAGCCAGAACCCCGCATCGTTGACGTGCGAGAAGAACAGCGAGCCGGCACCGATCGCCAGTACCAACAATGACACATGCGACGTGCTCAGTGTTGCGGTGACCGGCTGCAGGATGCCCGCGGCGGTCACCGTGGCCACCGTGGCCGAGCCCGTCGCCAACCGGATCAGCACCGCGACGAACCAGGCCAGCAGCAGCGGCGACACCGTGCTGCCCTCGACCCAGGACGCGATCATCTTCGAGATGCCCACGCTGGCCACGGTGAGCGTCTTGTCGAGACCGAGGCCCGCGATGGCGCCGACGATCACGGCGCCGATCGTCAGGCTCAGGAACGGGTTCAGCTTGAGGAAGGTGATCAGCGCGATGATGAGCCCGATGCCCACCAGCGCGGCGATGATCAGCCGGCTGTCGTGCGCCCCGGAGTTTCCGGCCGCGAGCAGCTGAACCGCCATCGGGTGGAATGCGAGCACCTGGGACCCGATCATGAGAACTGAACCTCCTGAAGAAAGTCGTGCACTATCTGTTCGGGATCGTGGGTGAAGTCCTCGCTGATCCCGCACTCGTCCGGCGTCAGGGGTTCCAGCGCCTCGTACTGGGAGTCGATCAGGGACGCGGGCATGTAGTGGTTCACCCGGTGGCCGACCCGCGCCGCGACGACCTGAGGCTCACCGGCCAGATGCAGGAAACACAGTGTGTCCGACCCGGTGCGCAGGACGTCGCGGTAGCGGTGCTTCAGCGCGGAACAGGCCAGCACGCAGCCCTCGCGCTCGTCCCGCAGCCACTCGGCGAGCCGGTTCAGCCACGGGCTGCGGTCGGCGTCGGTCAGCGGGTGCCCGGCCGCCATCTTGGCCTTGAGCTCAGGGGTGTGGAAGTCGTCGGCGTCCGCGAACGGCACACCGAGCTGGTTCGCCAGGATGAGCCCGACGGTGGTCTTTCCACTCCCCGCAACCCCCATCACCACGACGGTGGGGGAAATGCCGATATCCATGACCCGAACTTAGCCTCGGCGCCCGCGCCGCCATCCACAGGCGCAGGTCGATGAGCAAAGACAAGGGAAGTCGCGCCTGAACGGGAAACGCGGATATGCCCATCCGGACGATTTCATCCGGTTACCGGGAGATGCCCATGAGCTTTCCACCGTCCGGCACAGCTGCCCCACTCAGCCGCCGACGAGGGGGTCGTGCTCGGACCCGACGACGGTGCGCCTACTGGTGGTTCGTTGACGATCAACAAGGTCACCGGTGGCGCGACGCGAGGAGGTGTAGACATCGTCGATCACCGGATGCCCGCTGGCTACGTGCCGCCGATGCACGTGCACAGCGACTCGGACGAGGTGTGCTACATCATCGACGCGCTCTATCGGCGGTATCCGACCAGGGACGCGCTGCTGGATGCCCTGACGCGGCGATCGTTCGAGCTCGTGCTCCGCTGCGCCAGGGACGCGGAATCGCTCGACGTATCCGGCCTCAACTGCCTGGACCATTTCCTGGACGCGATCCTCAGTCACCGCACCGAGTTGGTGTTGCCGCTGCACGGCGGCCCAGCCCCTCTTCGCGCGAGACCAAAGCGGTGCGGTCTGAGGTTCACGAGTCGTTGCAGCACCTGCTCGAGCGTGGACAACGCGACAGCAGCGTCCGCGACCACGCGACCACGGCTGACATCATCATCTTCGGTGCGATGATCGCGCAGCCGCTACCTACCATTTCCGCCCAAGACGCGCCATTCCCGCCCAGGACGCGGTGGCGCGCCGACTCAAACAGGTTTACCTCGACGGCCTCTCCGCCACGTCGCCCCGGACCCCGGCCGTTGCTCGCGGTCCGAAGAGCGCCGCCAGACCCAGGACATAGCCGTTTATCGAAGGGCTCCGCTCGGTCGCGAAGCTCGGCCGTCGCGTCGCAAGCAGAAAAACCAGTACCGATGTACGACCCGCCCTAGCCCAGTGGCCAGTCACGGCGGGCACCCAATGGTGGTTCGCCCACAAGTTCGGCCAGCCGCCGGAGCCGCTTCACCGAGGTGACCCGCCAACCCGAGCCCATCCGGACGCCCACGTCCACGGCGGCGACGCCGAGGCGGGCCAGCTCACCACCGGCCCTGCGGTGCAGCGCGGCGTCGGATGAATCCATCAGCAACAGGTAGCCGGCCTCGTCAGCCTTGCCGGCGGCGAGCGCCCACAACCGCAGACCGGACGCGGTGAGGGCAAGATCCGCCGGCGCTCGCAGGGAGGCGCCCCGCGTCCAGCGGGCGGCGTGCGGGGCGAGGACCTCGGTGAACTCCGTCCGGACGGCGATCAGCTCGCCCGGCGCGGGTGCGGTGTCGGAGGCCAGCGACCTGGCCGCGAACTCCGCGCGCAAGGCCTCGGCGCGCCACCGCTCGGCGACCAGCACCGATAGCCGGGCGCCGGGACGGGAGCCGCCGCGAACCCAGTCACCGCCGGCGAGCAGCAGGCCGTCCAGATCCTCGAGAACGGGGTCTGCGGCTTCGGCTCCGAACAACGAGAACTGCACGGGCGCGATTGTGCCGCACTCACCGGCAGACGGCGGCAACCCGGCGCCGCGGCCCGGTCAGCGCGGGATCGGCCTCGTCGACCGCGGGCGGTTGGGAGCGCAGTGCCGTCAGCTGCCCGGTGACCCGAGTCTGCCCAGCGCCGTGCGGCACCAGCAGCGTGCAACCCGCGGCGACGGTCATCGAGTGACCGTCCCCGAAACCGAGCTCCCCCTGGCCGTCCAGGATCACCAGGATGGCGAAAGCCGGCTCGAAGTCCACTGCCTGGACGTCGCCGCCGACGGTGACCCGCTCCGCGCGGAAGAACTCATCGGCTCGGGGCGGCAGCAGCCGCCGCACGCCGGATGGGCTGTCGTCATCGGAGCGGCCGGACATGGCGGCGGCGACGTCCGCGCTGTCCCACGCCGTGCGCGTCAGTCCGGTGAGCGCCGTGTCGAACCCCAGGCCGAGATGGCCCTCGTTCGGCCCGTCGATGTCGAAGCCCTCCCACTCCAGCAGGATCGACAGGTCGACCGGCTCCTGGACCTCGACCATCGTGATGCCGGCCCCGATGGCGTGTGGCACCCCGGCCGGAACGAAGAACGTGCTGCCCGGACGCGCGGGCACCTTGTTCAGGCTGCCCAGCAACGCGGCCTTGTCCTGGCGCCGCATCCAGTCGCGTACCACCTCGTCGGTCACGTCCTCGGTGAAGCCGAGAAACACGTGCCCGGAGCTGTCGTCGGCCGGGTCGAGAATCACCTCGGTGATCAGCCAGGCCTCGTTCTTGCCGTGCGAGCAGCCGACTTGCCGTGCGAGCAGCCGAGATGCCGGCGGGCGAAGCTGCCGTCCGGGTGAAAGTGCACGACCAGCCGCTCCGCGGTGTCCAGCATCTTCACCAGGACGGCAGGGTCGGCGCCGAACCGAGCGGCGTGAGCCCGGCCCAGAAAGCCCACCGGGTTCGCAGCGACGGCATCGCGAAGCACGGTCCCGTCATCGAGCGCTGAGAGGCCGATCCCGCCACCGCCGAAAACCTCGGTGGTGGAGGCGATGAAGTCCTCCGGGATGTTCGGCGCGGCCTGCTCGATACCCCGGAAGCGCGCTATGCCGGCGCCGCCTCGATAGAACCGCTCCGGCAGGTTCGGTCCGAAGGCAAGCGGTCGAAGTTCCGGCGCTTCGTGCATTCCAGCCTCCACATGAGTCCGGTCCGGGGGATAAGAGCCGCCCGGCAACCCCCAGTGTCGCTCAGGGGTGCCGGGCGGTAATCCGTCGGACAGGGTCTCGGACAGGTCGGTCAGCCGACGCGCGCGACCGTCTCTGCCGCCGCCGGGTCGTCGTTCAGCGCCGAGGCGCGGCGCTTGGCGATGACGATGGCGGCGACGATGACCGCGACCGCGACCAGCGCGATGATGATCCGGACCGCGGCGTTGGCGTCCTTGCCGATGGACAGCTGGACCACGGCGGGCGCGATCAGCACCGACACCAGGTTCATGACCTTGATCAGCGGGTTGATCGCCGGGCCGGCGGTGTCCTTGAACGGGTCACCGACGGTGTCGCCGATGACGGTGGCGGCGTGGGCCTCAGAGCCCTTGCCACCGTGGATGCCGTCCTCGACGAGCTTCTTGGCGTTGTCCCACGCGCCACCGGAGTTGGCCAGGAACACCGCCATCAGGGTTCCGGTCGCAATGGCACCACCGAGGTAACCGGCCAGCGGGCCGAGGCCCAGACCGAAGCCGACCGCGATAGGCGCCATCACGGCCAGCAGGCCGGGCGTGACGAGCTCCCGCAGCGAGTCACGGGTGCAGATATCGACCACGCGGCCGTACTCGGGGCGCTCGGTGCCGTCCATGATCCCGGGGTGGTTGCGGAACTGGGCGCGCACCTCGTAGACCACGGCGCCGGCCGCGCGGGACACCGCGTTGACCGCAAGGCCCGAGAACATGAACACCACCGCGGCGCCGATGATCACACCGACCAGGGTGTTCGGGCTGACGATGGTGTTCGTGAAGTTGGTGTTGTTGCTGATGTCGCCGGCGGCGTCAGACACCGCTTGGCGGATGGCGTCCTCATAGGAGCCGAACAGTGCGGTCGCGGCCAACACAGCGGTGGCGATGGCGATGCCCTTGGTGATCGCCTTGGTCGTGTTGCCGACCGCGTCCAGCTCGGTGAGGATCTGGGCACCGTGCGGGCTCACGTCGCCCGACATCTCGGCGATGCCCTGGGCGTTGTCCGAGACGGGTCCGAAGGTGTCCATCGCGACGATGACACCGACGGTGGTGAGCAGGCCACAGCCCGCCAACGCCACCGCGAACAGGGCCACCGACACCGAGGCGCCGCCGAGCAGGAAGGCGCCGAACACGGCGGCCGCGATCACCAGGGCGGTGTAGACGGCCGACTCGAAGCCGACCGAGATACCCGCCAGGATGACCGTCGCGGCACCGGTCAGTGAGGACTTTCCGACGTCCTGGACGGCCTTGCCCTCGGTGCCGGTGTAGACGCCCGTCAGCCACAGGATGACCGCGGCCAGCACGATGCCGATCAGCACCGCGACGATCGCGATCACGGCGGGGTTGCCGCCGTGCTGAGCGATCTGCGAGCCGTCGATGTCGACGCCGACGCCCTTGAGTTTGGAGAACTTCGACGGCAGGTAGCTGAACGCCGCGATGGCGCACAGCACGGCCGAGATGCCGGCCGAGATGTAGAAGCTGCGGTTGATGGTCTTCAGACCGCCCTCGTTCGGGCGTGCCCGGGTGATGAAGACGCCGATGATGGCGGTGAGGACGCCGATCGCGGGAACGATGAGCGGAAAGAGCAGGCCCTTGGTGCCGAAGGCGACCGAACCCAGAATCAGCGAGGCGACCAGCGTGACGGCGTAGGACTCGAAGAGGTCCGCCGCCATGCCGGCGCAGTCGCCTACGTTGTCACCGACGTTGTCGGCGATGGTGGCGGCGTTGCGCGGGTCGTCCTCGGGGATGCCGGCCTCGACCTTGCCCACGAGGTCGGCACCGACGTCGGCTGCCTTGGTGAAGATGCCGCCGCCGACACGCATGAACATGGCGAGCGTGGCGGCACCGAAGCCGAAACCCTCGAGAACCCTGGGGGCGTTGTTGGTGTAGCCGAGCACGACGACGGACGCGCCGAGCAGGCCGAGCCCGACGGTGGCCATGCCGACCGCGCCACCGGTCCGGAACGCGATCCGGATGGCTCGCTCACGGCCTTCGGTGTTCGCAGCGGCGGCGACCCGGACGTTCGCGCGGGTGGCCAGCCACATGCCGAAGTATCCGATCGCCCCGGAGAAGCCCGCGCCGACGAGGAAGAAGATGGAGCGACCGATCCGCTCTCCGGCGTTGTCGGCCGGGAGCACGAACAGCAGCAGGAAGACAATCACGACGACGACCGACAGCGTCCGGAACTGGCGCTTGAGATAGGCCTGGGCGCCTTCCTGGACGGCTTCGGCGATCTCGACCATCTTCGGGGTGCCGTGGTTCGCGGCGAGTACCTCGCGGAACAGCACGAACGAGAACACCAGCGCGATGATGGCCACCAGGCCGATCACCGCCACGAGTCCCCTGTCGCCCGACGAGAACGACGCGAGGGCGCCGTTTCCCGTCTGGGTTACGAGCGCCGGGTGGGATAACGCCATAACTCAGTACTCCTTCAGCCATCGGTTTTGTAGTTCGAGATCGCCCGACGGCATCGCCCATGGCACGTCACCCGAAGGAAAACCGGGCGGGTAGGGGGCAATACCAGAATCGGAGCGGCTGCGGCGCAGTCTAGGGGACGCGTGTCTGGGCCATGCGTGGCCTGGGTCACCTGGGCGGGTCGGCGCGGCATGTGCGCTGCGGCCTCGGCTGGCGCGAGGCGTTATCGACTGCGGCCTCGGCTGGCGCGAGGCGTTATCGGCTGCGGCCTCGGCTGGCGCGAGGCGGTATCGGCTACTGGAGGGTCGCGGCGCTGATGGCCCTCGGGCACCGTGGCGTAGATCTCGAAGACGCGATCAGGCCGGTGATCCGAAGAGTTTGAGCATCAGCTCGGAGTGGTGGTCGAGCCGGTCAGCGACTCTCCGACTCGACCAACCGCCTGACGTCACGGAGATAGTCGTCCCAGCCGTACGCGGAGCTTCGTCGCGGCTCCTCGGCCGCACTGGCCTCCCTCCCGCACCCCCCGCATCGGCGAGTTGGCGGTCGACGGCGTCAGCGAGGACGTGCGGCAGCGCGTTGGCAGGCTGCAGGGACTCGAAGTCAGCGGCCACGGGATGAACGAGATCTGCTCCGGGGCGAGCCAGCAGAGGGAGCGGTAGTATTCCCGCTCCCAGCTCGACAGCACCTGCACCCCGCTCACCGCCCGGCATAGCAGCAGCCCGCGACGACGGCCGGCCGCGTCCGGACAGCTTCAGCCCTCGAGAAGGACGCCTCACATCACCGCTTCCGACCACCCCCTGCTCGGCGGCCTGCTGGTCGGCAGGCCACCGGGGGAATCCCCGCTGTGCCACGTACGGCAGGTGCCCGCTCGCCCGCTGACCACCGACGACTGGCCGTCCTGGGTCCCCGCCGAGCTCCAGGCGGCCCTGGCTGCCGGCGGGGTCGACTCCCCGTGGCCACATCAGGTACAGGCCGCCGAGCACGCCTGGGCCGGCGAGTCGGTGGTCATCGCCACCGGAACGGCATCCGGCAAGTCGCTGGCCTACCAGCTGCCGATGCTGTCGGCGGTGCTCACCGAGGACCGGGCGCGGGTGCTGTACCTCGCGCCCACCAAGGCGCTGGCCGCTGACCAGCTGCGGTCGGTGAGCAGCCTCGGCCTGGCTGGGGTCCGGGCGGCGACCCTGGACGGCGACACGCCGCAGGAAGAGCGCGACTGGGTGCGCCAGCACGCGAACGTGGTGCTCTCCAATCCGGACATGCTGCATCGGACGGTGCTCCCCCAGCACGCTCGATGGGCCTCGTTCTTCCGCCGGCTCCGATTCGTGGTGATCGACGAGTGCCATCACTACCGCGGCATGTTCGGCTCGCACGTGTCGCTGGTGCTGCGGCGGTTGCGGCGGCTCTGCGCGGCGTACGGCTCGTCGCCGGTGTTCGTGCTGGCCTCTGCCACCTCCGCCGATCCGGGCGCGTCGGCTTCGCGGCTGGTGGGCTTGCCGGTGGCCACCGTCGACGAGGACTTCGCGCCGCGGGGCGAGCGGACGGTGGCGCTGTGGGAGCCGCCGCTCACCGCCAGCCGCGGCGAGAACTCCGCCCCGGTCCGCCGCGCCGCCGGCTCCGAGGCCGCCCGCCTGCTGGCCGATCTGGTCATCGCCGGAGCGCGGACGCTGGTGTTCGTCCGGTCCCGGCGCGGTGCCGAGCTGACCGCGCTGACGGCCAAGCGGCACCTGGTCGAGGCCGGCGCCGGGGAGCTCTCGCCACGGGTGGCCGCCTACCGCGCCGGTTTTCTCGCCGAGGAGCGGCGGGCGCTGGAGCGGTCGCTGTCCTCGGGCGAGCTGCTCGGCGTGGCTACCACCAATGCCCTGGAACTCGGCGTGGACATCACCGGGCTGGACGCGGTGGTGCTGGCCGGCTATCCGGGGACGCTCGCCTCGCTCTGGCAGCAGGCCGGACGAGCCGGGCGCCGCGGCAAGGACGCGCTCGTGGTGTTCGTGGCCCGGGACGACCCGCTGGACACCTATCTGGTGCATCACCCGGAGTCGATCTTCGCCCGGCCGGTCGAGGCCACGGTGACCGATCCGACGAACCCGTATGTACTGGGTCCGCAGCTGTGCTGCGCGGCGTACGAGGACGCGCTGACCGAAGCCGACGTCGCCCTGTTCGGCGGCGCCGACGCCGAACCCGTGCTCGTGGAGCTGGTGGAGCGCGGGCTGCTGCGGCGCCGTCCGACGGGGTGGTACTGGACGGACCGGGAGCGCCCCACCGCCGATATCCGGGGCGGTGGTGGGCAACCGGTCGCGGTGGTCGACACCCCGTCCGGTTCGCTGCTGGGCACTGTCGACGCCGCAACCGCGCCGGCCACCGTGTACCCGGGCGCCGTATACCTGCACCAAGGCCGGTCCTTCGTCGTGGACCAGCTGGATCTGGAGCACGGGTCCGCGCTGGTGCACCCGGAAGAACCGGACTGGACGACCAGCGCCCGCGAGATCACCGACATCGCGGTGGTCCGGACGCTGCGGACAGAGCTGCTCAACGGCGTGAGCGTGCACTTCGGCAGCGTCCAGGTGTCCAACCAGGTGGTCAGTTACCAGCGCCGACGGTTCAGCGGTGAGATCCTCGACGAGACGCCGCTGGACATGCCGGTGAGCGAGCTGGTGACCAAGGCGGTCTGGTACACCCTCGACGAGTTGCTGGTCGCCGATACCGGGCTGGAGTTGGTGGACCTTCCGGGCGCCCTGCACGCCGCCGAGCACGCCGCCATCGGCCTCCTGCCGCTGTTCGCGACCTGTGACCGGTGGGATATCGGCGGCGTGTCGACGGCACAGCACGCCGACACCGGGCGGCCCACCGTGTTCGTCTACGACGGGCACCCCGGTGGCGCCGGTTTCGCCGCGCACGGGCACTCGGTACTCCCTGACTGGTTGACCGCGACCCTGTCCGCGATCGAGGCCTGCGAGTGCCGCGGTGGCTGCCCGTCCTGCGTGCAGTCGCCCAAGTGCGGGAACGGCAACAACCCGCTGGACAAGGACGGGGCGACGGTGGTGCTACGGCTGGTGCTCGCGGCTCTGGGCGGACGACCCACCCCGAACACGAACAGACCGTCAGCGACTTGTCCCGCCGGCTGTTGATCCCTCTTACGACCGTCTCCGACGAGGTATCACGATTGCTGATGGCTGACCTGCTGACCAGCCGGACGGTGGGACGATCCACCTGCTGCGGCCTAACACAGCCAACCGGCTCGTCGCTCCCCTGACCGAGATCGTGCTTTCGACGATGGGTCCACATCGCTTGGTGAAAGAAAGCTGGCGAGCATCGACGGCGTGATCCGGCTACGGCTTCGAGACGTTCAGCCGAATCTTTCCCGTGGCGGTTCGGATGATGAAGAGCCAGTCGCTCGTGCCGGGCCTGACCGTGGAGCAGCGGCTTGCCGGACTTCCGGCCTGCGAGATCGGGGGCAATCACGCTGGATGAGTACCAGGCGCGGCGCGCGCAAATCATCGCCAGCACTTGAGGGCGTCTGCGGTTCGTAGTTCGGCCCAGGCTCGTCGTGCTGCCGTGGCTGGTACCCCTGCCCTGTGCGTAGTGGTCGCAGCGCACAACTTGCAGGCGCTAGGGCGGAAGGCGGGCGGCTCTGGTACGGGCGGTAACCAGGCGACTGCCGAGCATGGGAAACCGTGCCACCTGAGTCACCACGATGGCCACCGAGCCGCTACGTCCTGAGGCATCCAGGGTGGTGGTGCACGACTGAACACCGGCGCCGTTCTCGGCCGCCACCCGCCTTGCGGCCTGGCACGGCTCAGTGCCCCTGCCGATCTGCTGAGCCCCCGCCAGGGCACCGAGGTCAGCGGTACGCTCGGCACGGTGGCGAGCCAACACGGCCGACCCCGCCACCACCGCAACCATCGCCGCGGCCACCACCAGCGCGCCGAACCCGAGCACCCACACCGTCGCCGAACCACGGTCGCCACCCACCCGAAGCCGACCGGTCACGGCAGACCCTGACCTCACAGCGGCCCCTGACCTCACGACGGCCCCTGACCTCACGGCGGACCTTGAGCGCTCGCGCCGGTCGGCTCCGTCGCCGCCACCGCCGTTTCGGTGATTGTCACGGGTGGCAGCCAGCTCACCGGCCGCAGGCGCAACCGCACCGTCACAGTGGTGTCCCCCGACGCAGATTTAGACGCCGACCCCGACCCGGTATTCAGCACGCTCGCCCCGTGCCCGGCCACCGCCCGCACCAGCCGTGGCGCTGCATCCGGGTCGCCACGCGCAATGGTCCTGGCGGCCTCCCGAGCGGCGTCGGCGCAGCGCACCCGTGCCTGTCCAACCCCGACGGCTGCCACCGCGACGAACGCCAGCAGCACCAGCACCGGCAGCGCGGTCGCCAGCTCAGCCGTCACCATCCCGCTCTCGCCCCGCACCCTGCGAGCCACCAGCCGCGCCACACCCCGCCACCTCGTCACAAATACACGTCTCGTCACAGAGACACACGTCGTCACAGAGACAGACGTCGTCACAGAGACACATTGAGCGCCGACGTCACGATGTGCGAGAGGGCTTCCTGCACCGCCGCGCTGCGAACCACCTTGAACAGCACCGCCGCGAATGCCACAACCGGTTAATCTACAAAGATGCGCAGACGTCAAACTGAGGCTGGTGACTTCGCCGGCACCCCTGTCTCCCGCAGCAGCTACCCGCCATGACATAGCCTCCCCGCCGCGGCCCACATTTAGACGCATCCGGCCGATGGATCAGCGCGCTGACCTTCTTCGACGGGCGTAATACGGGACCTTGCGCCGGTCATTCTTCGTTTCCCACGGTATGGGGACTGGCGAGGAGTCCGGCCGGCGCCCTGCGGTGGATAGGTTGACGGGGTGGGCGTGTCGGCTGGAGTCACTGAAGACGGCGAGCGCCCGGCGAACTTTCGCCGTTCCCGAGGATCAGCGCGCGGCGAGGCCCGGCGACGAGACCTCCTGGTGCGGGTTACCGATGACGTGGCGGTCAATGGGCTGGCGAACTTCTCACTGCGTCGCGCGGCGCGTGCCGCTGGAACGACGCACAAGGTGCTGTTGTACTACTTCTCCGACGCCGATGACCTGTTGGCCCAGGCAGTCGCGGAGCTGCGGGGGCGCCGCATCCGGGGCGGTCTCGCCGTCGCCTCGGACGGAACTCGTGGATCGCTGGTGGAACGGGTCCGCGCGCTGTGGCCGGTGCTCATCGGCGATGAGGATGCCCCGCTGGAGCAGGCGATGGGGCTAGCGATGTACGACCCGCCCCGGTATGCCCGGCTCGCGACCGACGCGTCGGATGCGTATCTGGATGCGCTGCGCGAGATTTGTCCTGCCGAGTGGAGCGAGCAGCGCAAACAGGAGGTCGCCAATCTGGTGCTTGCGGCGCTGCGCGGCCTGCTTCTCGCCCGCCGCACAAGCGGCAAGGAGCAGGACGCCGCCGCGGGCCTGGCCGCTCTGGAGAGAGCTCTGGCCCGGGAGGTCGCGGCCGGCCGCTGAGCGCCGCGCGAGACGTGACGGCTCGCCTCGACAGGATGCGAACCGCATGGTTCACTTCCGTCGAGTCGAGGAGGTCCAATCCCGTGACACGACAGCTAGAACCGCAACCGCTGACCGCGTCTATCGACGTGGCGGCGTCGCCTTCCGCGGTGTGGAGAGTGGTGTCCGACGTGCGCCGCACCGGAGAGTGGTCTCCGGAGTGCTCGCGGGTCCTCCCCTGGGGCGGCTCCGGGTCGGTGCGCTACTCATCGGGGTGAATCGCCGCAAGCACGTCCGCTGGGTCACCCTCTCCCGCGTGATCACCTGTTCGCCGGGCCAGGAGATCGGCTGGGTCTTGCTCACCAATCGGTCCGAATGGCGATACCAGTTGCAGCCGAGCGCGACCGGCACGTCGATCACCCACATCCGGCGCACTCCGCGAGGCGAAAGCCGTTTCGCGCTGCTGTTCACGCAGGCGCTGCTCGGCGGCCAAGCGTGCCACGATGCTGAACTCGAGCAGGGGATGAACCAAGGGCTGGGGCGGATCAAAGCCATCGTGGAGGCGCTGCCCTCCCGGTAGACGGCGCTCGTCCCTGCAAGCGGGTCACCGGTAGCAGCCCACCGAGAATCGCCAGCAGTGCAGAGCAGTTGGGAGACTGCCCGGGCGAGCACACTGCCAACGACGCTGGCGCTGTCCACCTCCGAGGTCCAGCTCCGGCGGCCCACGCGAGGATCTGCCGGCCGTCGTCGGCCTGGTCGCCGCCGATCCCCCGGGGCGGCGTCCGAGGGCTTGCCTTGAGTGGGCCAGACCTGGAGCCCTATCGGCGCGCCTTCCACGCGATCGACCCCGACCCGGCCCAGCTGCTCCTCGTTGCCACCCACGGGGACGAGGTCGTGGCCACCCTTGAGCTGTCTTTCATCCCCGGCTTGTCGCGCCGCGGCGCGGCGCGAGCCCAGACTGAAGCCGCTCCAGACCCATCGGGGCAACCGCAGCCAGGGCGTGGGCGGGCGTCATGTCCGAGTGGGCTATCGGCGAGGCCCGCCGACGGGATGCGCGCTCGTACGGCTCACCCCGGACGAGACCCGCGCCGACGCACACAACTTCTCCGAACGCCTCGGTTTCGTCTCTTCACATCAGGGCCTGAAGTTGCAGCTCTGAAGCTCGTGCCGGGCCCGTTGGCCGATCGTCTGCCGGGAAGAGGGCGCAGCAAAAGCGATCGGGGGTGCACCAGGATGTGGTGGTTACTGGCGAGGCCCTGATGGAGGTTCGTGCCTTGTCTCCTGGCGAGCAGGCCAGCCCGTCGCTGTAAGAGGTCGCCTACTGGCCGGCGACCTGAGCCACCGTGTGACCGTCCTGCCCGACCCGGCGGCACGCAGCCCGCTCGGTCAGGCACGCCTGCGGGCGGATCTGCTCGCTGCGCTCGGTCCAGGTCCGAACCTCGCACGCCGCCTCGACGCACCGCCAGACCCGCTTGACCCAGACCTTGACCCAGACCAGGGTGACCGCCCGTCCGGCCGCCGGCAGGTCGCGGACTCGGATCGGGCGCTGGTCGTACAACCGGGCGAGCACCCCGCAACCCGGGCAGCCGACCACCCTCTCAGTCGTCTCGACCGCCTGCTCCACCTCACCACCGAACTCTGCCACCGCCAACAGAACGAAGCCCGCCAACCCCAACATCGCCGTCGCTGCGCTACCGTTTCCATCCACCTGGAGCCTCCTTAATTCGTGTCCTAGACACCACGAACGCTGAGGCCCCAGGCCCGCGATCAGGCCCAAGCAGCCGACCGTGTCGGCAACCGATCACCACGCTTCATTGAGAAGAGCCGCAAATCCAGGTCTGTCATTGAGCCCACATCGAACCGCAGGCCGGGGTGAGCGCGTCGAGCAACATCGACCATCCGAGGGGAAAGGTCGATGCCGAAGGCGTCGACTCCAAGTCCCTGCAGCTTCGCGGTGATGTCTCCGGGTCCGCACCCAACATCGGCGACCGGGCCGCCACCAACGGCTCGCACCCTGTCTGCGAACAACTCCAGGGCCAAGAGCAGGTACGGCTGCTCGAGCAACGCGTCGCGCACAAAATCGGCGTAGCTGACCGCGACCGTGCGATAGGAGGTTCGAGTGTCGGCCAACCAGCCCTCGAAGTTCATGATCGCACCGTAGTGCGAGACACCGACATTCCCGGCGTCTCGCGAAGCGGCGCGTTGTCGAAGCGAACGGAGGGCCGTGGCGGCCCGACAAGCTGCTGGCAGCGGCACGCGGTCATACTCAGTACGCGCCGGGTTCCGTTAGCCGTCCCCATATGAGACGGATTTGGGGGCCGCGAGAAGCGCGCCTGAGGCCGGGCCGCCGCGGTCGGCGAATCCCGGCTTGAGGCATGGCGCGGATCGGGGCAGATAGGGTCGTAAATCCGTTGAGTTCAGATGCTTCATGCTGGTTGAGTGCTCGACATGGATTCCCGCACTGCACGGTTGGGCTTGCACGCGATCGATGAGCTGGAGGCACGGCGCATCCACGATCGTGCACCCCAACCAGGCGACGCTTGGGCGGCCGACTACCCATTCGAAGGGGACCTGCCTGCCACCGGCAGTTTTCTGCGCGCTACCGAGCAGAACGGCGAGCAGCGTCCGTTCGGCTACTACCAGATCAGGCGGCAGTCCGACCGTCTCGCCATTGGTGGCGTTGGCTTCGAGGGACCCCCTGATGGCGGAGTCGTTGAGATCGGCTACGGCCTGGTGCCCTCCGCGCGAGGACACGGCTACGCGACCGAAGCACTGGGAACCGTCGTGCAGATTGCCGCCGGTCTCGGCGTGACGACGATCCGCGCTGACACCGATCTTGACAATGTTGCGTCACAACGGACCCTCGAACACGCGGGCTTCCACCAGGTCGAAGCCGACTCCAAGCTGTGTCACTACGAGGTTAAGGTGCAGACGTCGTAACGGCAGCACCCTCCCTCTGCGGTGCCGTGGAGGTGGAGGTCTTCGGCTCGTTCCTGCGGTCGGTAGCGTAGGTCGGGTGGTGGAGGCGCTGCTGATCATCGACATGCAGTTGGCGCTGGTGCCCGCGCTCTGGCAGGGCGACGAAGTGGCCGGATCGGATCGCGCTGCTCGCTGAGCGAGCCCGGGACCGAGGTGCTCCCGTGGTCGCTATCCAACGGACAGGACCAGCAAGGACACCCTTTGACCCTGCCGACCCCGGCTGGCAGTTGAGCCCACGTCTTCGTCTGCACGACGACGACCTGCCACTACGCAAGAGCGCCACCGACAGCTTCTTCCAGACCGACCTCGCTGAGCTGTTGGCCGAGCGTGACGTCGACACGGTGGTGATCCCCGGCGCGGCTACCGACTACTGCGTCGACGCCACCGCCCGGTCAGCACTCAGTCACGGTTCAACGTAGTCCTGATAGGAGACGCTCACGCTCCGGTCAGCGAAGGCGATACCGGCCTCAAGCCCGAACAGATCATCGCCCACCACAATCGGATTCTGAGCCAGGCCAGCCACCCCGGCGGCACCCTCCGCGTCGTGACAGCCGACACCGCGTTCACCAACACCTGACCGCTGCCTGTCGTGAAGGGTCCTGCCCGGCGCGTTCGCAACAGCCGATCGGCGACCGGGCGGTGTGGCCGGGGATGGCGGCCCGGTCATTGATAGCAGATGGCGCCATGACTGCTATCATTGGGCGCATGAAGCAGCTCATTACTCGGGTTGAGGAGTCGCTGGCAGAGGCGGTCAAGGAACATGCCGCGTTGACCGGCGAGTCCGTCAACGCGTACGTCACCCGGCTGCTGGGCGCGGCTGTCGGGGGGCGGCAGGCGTGGAAGAGCGAGGCGATTACGGCCGGACGACTGACATCGCGCGCGTCCCGGCCATCCCCGCATCTCCGTGCAACCGTCTCGACGGGTCCCGGCTACGCCTCGGGCCTCGTGTCGTCCGAACGTGACGAGCGGTGATCATCTACATCGACACCAGCGCGCTTGGCTGCGTCTACCTGGGTGACCAGTCCGACAGCACGGAGCTGACCCGCGTCGTCTACGAAGGCGACCGCCCGGTGATCACGAGTGAGCTCACGGACGTCGAGATCGCGAGCAAACTCGCGCGGGCAAGCCGAGACGGCGTGATCGATTCGGTCACCGCCAGTGGGCTGCTGGATCGGTACGCAGCCGACACCTCCGACACCGGGCCCCTGGGCGTCGTCGCCTTGGATAGCGACACCATCGCTCTCGCGCAGCGGTACGTCCTCAGCACACCCCTGCGCACACTGGATGCGATTCACCTGGCTGCCTGCGCGCGATTCGGCGAGTCCACCCCCGACGAGGTGCGACTCCTGTCCCGTGACAACCGGCAAAACGAGGCGGCATACGCGCTCGGCATCGCCCTGGCCGAGGATTGACCAATCTGCCACGGAGACCCGCTCGGCTGGCAATCGGGAGCCCGGCGGACGGTCCGCGCCGCACGATCGGGCCTAAAGCAGCTCAACGGCCGTGCGGCCCCGTAGGCCAGCGTCCCAGTTGTGGATCCTCTTGCGGCGCGCCGGTGTTGTCGGACAGCTCGGGCCGGCGGGAAGGACTGGTACGGTCGGGCGCGCCGGCCCGAGGAGCCCGATGAGTCTTGCTTTCTGTTGACGTCGCTGGTCATCGGGGCCACGCTCGGCACCGGAGCGCTCTACACGATCTCGGCCGGGCTGTCGCACGGTATCAGGGCCAGCGTCATCGCCGCGGCCGGCTGCACGCTGGGGATCGTGCCGCACCTGACCGCTGCGATCACCGGTACCGCTGCCAATCCGTCAGCGGGACGCCAGGAACTGGTCGCGGTCGGCGGCGAGTTCGGTCAGGGCGGTGGTGAGGTCGTCGACTACACCGGCATCGACGAGGCGGGCGAACAGCGGGTCGGTGCTAGCCAGGGCGCGCACGTCGTCGATGTGTGCGGTGATCCGTGCGCTGATCGCGTCGAGCAGCTGGCCGGTCAGGCCGGTCCAACCGTAGGCGTCGAGCAGCAGGCGCAGTCGCCTCGGCCGGGCGGCGAGGTCGGTGAAACCCTCGGCGGCGACGATGCGACGGCCGTGCAGGGGCACCCAGGAGAACGCGACGAACGCGAGGTCCCAGATCGGGGGGCACGGGGCAGCGAAGTCCCAGTCGATGAACCCGACCAGCGTGCCCTCGCTGCCCGGGCGGGCGTGCCAGATCGCGTTGTACGGCGCGGCGTCGTTGTGGCCGATGATGTACCCGGGTCGCCACGTCCGCAGCGAGGACCGCCAGACCGCCCCGGCCGGTGGAACGAAGTCGCGGACCGTGTTGTGGTAGCGGCGCAGCCAGCGACCGACCTGCGCCAGGGCGGCGTCGGAGTGCACCCACGCCGGCCACGGCCGTGCTGTGCCGACGGTGATACCGGCGACGAAGCTGAGTACCTCTCGGTCGGCAAGCAGAACCAGACCGCGATCGGCACCCTCGTCGAGCGGCAGAGCGGTTACGCGATGCTGCTGCACCTACCGGATGGTTACAAGCCCGAACAGGTCCGCGACGCCCTCGCGGCGAAGATCAAGGCCCTGCCCGAGTCGCTGCGGCTGTCGCTGACTTGGGACCAAGGACCGGAGATGCGCGACTGGAAACAGGTCTCCGTCGACGCCGACATCGACATCGACTTCTGCGACCCACACTCACCCTGGCAGCGCGGCACCAACGAGAACTTTAACGGCCTACTGCGCCAGTACTTTCCGAAGGGCACCGACCTGAGCGTGCACAGCAGCGACGATCTCGACTGGGTCGCCATCCAGGTTGGTCGACAGCAGGCACGGCTTGGGTCGTTGCGCATTGAGCCACGCTCAAGCATCAGCCCGTGATGCCCGGTACTTCAACCGTCCGCCGTGCCGCTCCATCTCACGGCTGACCGTGGACGGTGCTCGGCGCAGCCGGGTGATGATCATCCGCATCGACTGAGCCCTAGATGTACCGGCCTGGTCCCAGCCGTACTGCCCCGGGGTCCCGGGGCAGTAGGCGCCAGCGCCCAGCAACGGCCGCCCCTGGGCCACACAGAACCGGCGGTCTCAGCGCTCACGGCCGCGGACAGCCTTCGGTCAGCATCACCCAACCACGGCCAGCTCATCCGCTGCCATCCTCGACCCGCCGCCGACCTCGCACCTCTACCCCTGGCGGCGCCAGCCCCCGCCGGCTACCGGGTGTCAGGACCCTGCCCGGGCACCTGCAAGAGCGAGTCAGCGGTCCGTGCGGCGGCTTCGTGAGGTGTTGGTGACCAGTACCGAACCGTCGTCGAGGATGGTGAGGCGTCCGGCGTCGCCGTCGGCGGCTTTCAGCGCTTGCCGCCATGCCCCCGGCGCTGCTCGTCGCACCGTCACGTGAGCCGGCTCCCGCTGGGTCATGCCCGTCATTGTTCCACCATCCGCTGCCGCGCGGACCGCCGCGGCGGCCCGTCGATGCGGATGCGCAACGTCATTGACGCCGCCCCAACCGCCGCCACATCCAAGGAAGTGGAATAGTCGGCAGCATGGACGGACTGATCCTGCGGCGGCGGTGCACCGCGGCTAAGGGCCAGCCAACGCTCGATGCCTGGTCGACAGCGGGCGGTGCCATACTCCATGGGCGAGACGCCAACGATGGTGGACTCACCAGTGTGATCGAGCGTGGAAGGGGATGGGTGTCGTGGCGGTTACCGCGGATTTGGCGCAGTTGCTGGACAAGGAGTGGGAGGACAGATCTCTTGCAGAGATCCTGAAGGCGCCGGTCAGCGCGTTGCAGGGTGTCAGCGAGGGTGACGCGGACCTACTGCGGCAGGCGTTCAACATCAAGACCGTCGGCGATCTCGGGAAGAACAAGTACTTCCAAGCCGCTCAAGCACTGACTCTGCTCGGCGAGCCGGCGCCAAGTAGGACAGCTTTGCTGTCGGCGGCTGCAGCACTGAACCAGCTGCAGCACTGAACCAGCAGTGAAACGAGAAGGAAGGTTGTGCCGTGAACTTCGATCCGTCTTCAATCATGAACCTGGTTGGCCAGCTCGGCGGTAACCACCAGCAGGCCGCCCAGCAGTTGCAGGGCGTGGACCAGGTGGACCCCCAGCAGCACGCCGGCATGCTGCAACAATTCGGTGTAGACCCTCAGCAGCTGCAGAACGGCGGCTACCAGCAGCACTTCGACGCCCAGCAGCAGCCAGGTTTCCAGGGCTACCAGCCCGGCGGAAACTACACCGACCAAAACCCTAGTTTCGACACTGCCGGTCAGCAGGGCTACGACCAGCAGCAGGGCGGTCAGGACCAGGGCTACGACCAGCAGCAGGGCGGTCAGGACCAGGGCTACGACCAGCAGCAGGGTGGTCAAGACCAGGGGTACTGATAGACGGCCCGCGCGGCGGAGCGGGCTCGCGGGAACGTCGGCGACGGCCATCGACGATGGCAACCGGACAAGCTGGCCGTAGCCCGGGCGATGCTGACCGAAGGCAGTCCGAGGCCGTGATCGCTAAGACCGCCGGTTCTGTGTGACCCAGGGGCATCCGCCGGCGGCCGCCCCTGCCGCGGGTGACGTCCGCGGGAGTGGTGTATGAGGCGGTCTCCGCGTGATCTTGGTTTGGGCTCCATACAGTGATGGCGGGGACGTCACCTCCTGCTCGGTGTCGGCCAGTGTGGTGATGAGCGTGAGCCGGCTTTTGGGCAGGATGTCGTAGCGCGCATCTCGGTCCCTTCGTCGTGTTGTCGGCGCACAGCGCCACTGACACTGAACCGTGACGACGGATCTGAGGAGGCCTACTACTGGCCGGGCCATGGTCGAGTGTGTAGGAACTCGCTGATTTATCGGCTGGTACGGCCGGGCGTTAGGGTACGCCGTCGTCGCTCTGGTGCAGAACAGCGTGTGCTCGCCGACACCGCGGCCTGATACGCCCTTTATCCCAGGATCGGCTTCCAGCCGACGGCGGCGCGGCACAAGAATTCTGACCTCGAACACATCTGTGGACATGGTGCCGTGAGCATCCCAAGAGTGCCGCAGGCCGCCGATAGCATCTGCTGCATGTCCGTGGAGTCGGCCAAACAACGACCGCGCTCTATGACCGGCGCCCCCCGGGTGTCATATCCACTGTCCGTGGGCGACCCGGATGGGTACGGCAGCTTTGCCGAACTGGACGATGACGGGCACACCGTCGGTTGCCACGAGTGCGGGCGGCGGTCCCGGAACCTGGGTCTGCACGTCCGGGTGCACGCCATGACCGCGGCCGAGTACCGGCAGGCGCACGGCCTGTCGACCGGGCAGGCCCTCATCCCGGCCGATCTGGCCCGTGAGCTGGCAGAGCACAGCCGCAACAGCTCGACCAGCTTGGCCGCGCTCGCGGCTAACCGTGATCCGGACCGGGCCCGGGCGGCGAACACCACCGAGGGCCGGTCCCGGCCGCAGCGCCGGGCGGTTCGGCGGCGCACCGCCGCGACGGCGCGGCTGGGTCGGCAGCTCACCGTTGCCGAAACCACTCAGCTGACCAGGGCCAGCTGGCACCGCGCGATCATCGCCCGCGTGGCCCAAGAAGTACCCGGACTACCCATCCGGTACGCCGGCGGCTTAGTCGCACCCGCCGGCCAACGCCGGGTTCTTGATTGCCCAGGACAGCAACGACCCCATATCGTCCGCCACCAACCCGGCACGGATGATGCGCGAGGGGCGCCGACTGCATCAACGGCCAAGCCGGCACTAATTCCCGACGCCGCAGCTGATGCCCGCGTGGGCAGCATCAGACACCCTCAGCGCGGTGGCGGACGGTTGGAAGGTGACGCAGGGTGCGGTCATCACCGATGCCGCCGCGGGCGTTCAACCGAGCCGAGCGGCCCTCCTACCGGCGCATTCCGACTGGCGCTGACACCGGGCACAGCGCCGCGCCCGCCGGTCAGATGATCGTCTCTTCGGCAGCCGGCTCGGCCGAAAACCGCAACCCGGGCCAGGTCCGTCCGTACAAGTCGCCCCCGACCGGAAAGAAGCCTGCCAGCGACATCCCGGCGCAACGAAAACGCGAGGATGGCCCGAGGCCAGGATCGGGGGCGGCGTCTATCGCGCTAACTGTGTTTCCGGCGGTTTTCATCAGTAGGTTTCGGCGGCCGGGAATCGGTCGGCGAAGGTGATCGCGAACGCGTTGAGCCCTGGCTTCCATCGCATGGTCCATCGTGCCCGGCCGGTGCCGGTCGGGTCCAGTGATCTGGTCACCAAGTAGAGACATTTCAAGGCGGCGAACTCGTTCGGGAAGTTGCCGCGAGCCTCTGAAATCGCGAGCGCCCGCTGCGGCACTTGAGTGCGCTCACCGAGACACGAGGGCAGCTATCGCCACGATTAAGATCCCCACAGTCGGAAGCGCTACGGACACGCGCCGGAGGTTCTTCTGGCTATCGCGCCAAGGCCGTAGAGCTAGGAGGCCTACGAGGAAGACCCCGGCTGCCACGATTGCTACCCCAATTGCCCTCGATGCCAGAGTCAAACCGCCAGGATCGATCAAGGCGTACGACGCTGCTATGGAGGACCCAAAAAACGTCATGGCCCATAGGCGAGGGTCGACTATCCGACCGGACAGTCTTGACCTCATACGCTGCATTCCCCGTCACTCTCTTAGTAAGTACTTTGGGCCGTAGGGCGCTAACGGCACCTCTCTGTGTCAAGCGGCTGGCGACAGAGAGGAAACCAACTTGTTGAATCTGGACGGGGTTCGTGACCTGCAGCCATGATCTTCAAGGCTGTGGTCGGGGTCGCTCGGGAAACACCTGT
>NZ_JAVREH010000015.1:0-90351 GCF_031845305.1 Jatrophihabitans lederbergiae
ACCCGCGTCGCCGCCCGACTACTCGCCATGGCCGCCGCGATCTGGCACAACTGGAAAACCGACGCCCCAGTCAAACGCTCACTGATCGCCTACGACCACTAAACGCCAAACGGACTCACTCATCTAGTCGTTATCCACAGGCTTGCTACATATCCACAATCCCGAGCGGACGGTTCCCCCGAATCCGGGTAGCCGTCAGGGTTGAGCCATGGCGAGCACCGGACGCACGGTTGGGCGGCAGCGGTGGTCTGCGCGCCGTCTCGAACCAACTGACGCCATCTGTGCGATCCTGGCCGCCGCCGCGCTGGCACGGGTGCTCCTCGGCAGTGAACTGAGCCACCCTCGGGTACAGGCCTGGACCACCGTGTTCATCGCCATCTGCGTGCAGGCCGCACCGTTTGCCGTCCTGGGTGTGGCGATGTCGACCCTGGTCTCCGTGCTGGTTCCACCTGCCTTCTTTGCCCGTGCCCTTCCCGCCGCGCCAGGGCTCTCGGTCCCGCTGGCCGGCTTGGCGGGCACACTGCTTCCGGGATGTGAGTGCGCCTCCGTTCCGGTGGCGGCAAGCCTGTCCCGCCGCGGGGTTCCACCGGGGCCGGCGGTGGCCTTTCTGCTGTCCGCACCCGCCATCAATCCAGTGGTTCTGGTGGCAACCTCGGTGGCGTTTCCCGGTCACCCCGCCGTCGTGCTGGCGCGATTCGTCGCCTCGCTCTGCGCCGCCGTGCTAATGGGCTGGCTGTGGTCGATGACCGGTTGGCCACTGCCGGCTCGCCGGCGGCAGCACGATCACGGCTCGGGCACCGTCAGCGGTCGAGCCCTCGCCACCGCCAGCCACGACATCGCGCAGACGATCGGCCTGCTGGTGGTCGGCGCTGCCAGCGCGGCCACTGTGGCGGCGGTCGTGCCCCAGCAACTGCTGACAGCGGTGGCCGACAACCCGGTCACCGCGGTGTGCGGCCTGGCGGCGCTGGCCGTAGTGCTGGCCGTGTGCAGTGAGTCCGACGCCTTTATCGCGGCAAGCCTCAGCCAGTTCTCGCTCACCGCCAGGCTGACATTCCTGGTCGTCGGCCCAGCCGTGGACGTTAAGCTGGTCGCGATGCACGCCGGAACCTTCGGCCGCACCTTCGCGTTGCGGTTCGCACCGCTGACCTGGCTGATCGCCCTGCTCGCGTCGACGGTCACCGGCGCGGTGCTGTTATGAACGGCCGGACGCAGGCCTACCTGCTGTTGCTGCTGGGAGCCGCGCTGCTCCGACTGGGTGCCAGCGAACTGCTGCTGCGCTACGTCAGGCCGGCGGCTCGGCCGGAAACCGTGCTTGCAGGAGCAGCCATGCTCGCTATCGCCTTGGCGCGGCTGGCGCAGGCTCGACGGGTGGTTCGAGGCGCGCCGTCGGTTCAGGACCAGCCGTCGGTTCAGGACCAGCCGTCGGTTCAGGACCAGCCAATGGTTGAGGATCGGCACTCCATCGGTGGGGCAGTGTCCGTTCGCCGGAGCGGGGCGGTTCACGCCGGCTGGCTGACGATCGCTCCGGTGGTCGCCATTCTGGTCATCTCGCCGCCCGCCTTGAGCACGTTCACGGCCAGCCATGCGCCGGTACGGGCCGTCGGCGCGGCTCCTCCGACCGGCTTTCCAGCACTCACCGGTTCCTCGCCACACCGCCTGGTTCTGCTGGAGTTCACCACCCGCGCCCTGTGGGACGCCGGGCGCACCCTGCGGAGCCAGCGTGTCGAACTGACCGGATTCGTGCTGACACAGCGACCGGACGGCTTCATCCTGGCCAGGCTGGTCATCACCTGCTGTGCCGCGGACGCCCGACCGGTCGAGGTGTTCGTCCAGGCCCGTTCGCGGCCGCCGACCGGCGGGTGGGTCACCGTCACGGGCAGCTACGCGCGCACCATGCCTGGCAGACCCGGTTACCCGGTCCTCGCGGCAACGTCGGAGCGACCGGTCGAGCAGCCCACCAATCCCTATGAGTGACCGCCGGCGGGTGGCGCGGACCCGGAACGCCGCGACGGCCCAGCTGCGGGCTCCTAGGACACGCTGACCCAGAGCACAGCCGACACACAGATTCGCCGCGCAGGGTTAGCGGCATGTCCTCGAATGAGTACCCCCCTCCGCCGCATCATGGCGATGACGTCCCGACGGAGCAGTCTCAGGCGGGGGCGCCTGAACAAGCGGGGCACTCTCATACGCAACCGTACGAGCCACAACAGCATCAGCAGTCCTACCCGGGCGCACAGCCCCAAGCCGCACAACCGTTCGACCAGCAGCACGCCAGCTCCTACGAGCCGGTGCAACCGCCCGCTACGAACAGCTATCCGGCGGTGGGCGCGGGGTACCAGCCGTACGGTTCCTACGGCAGCAGCGACGTCGCCCCGCAGCCGAACCAGGAGCAGGGCCAGCAGTCGCCGGGACACGGAGGCTACTACCCGCCCGGATTCACGCCGGCCGGAGCCAGCGCGTTCGGCGGTCCGCCTGCCGTTCCAGGAAGCGGTGGAACAACCGAGCATGGCCGTCCCAAGCGTGCTCGTAACGGCCTGCTCATGACGGCGCTGATCGCCGCCTTGATCGGCGGCGGAGTCGGCGGCGGCATCGTGGCAGCCGCGGACAACAACAACGGCAACTCGGTCAACACCAGGCTCAAGATCACCAACTCCACGGGGGCTCCGACCGCTCAGTTGAACGGCACCGTGGGCGCTGCGGCGGCGAAGATCCGGCCGAGCGTGGTGACGATCAATGTCACGAGCTCGCAGGCATCCGGCACCGGCTCGGGCGTGATCATCCGGCAGGACGGCTACATCCTGACCAATGACCACGTGGTGGCTGTCGGCTCCAGCACCGGTTCGACGACCGGCTCGGGTGGCGCAACCGGCACCGTCCAGGTCACCTTGTCCGACGGCAGGACGGCCGGGGCGAAGATCGTCGGACGTGACACCTCGGACGATCTGGCGGTGATCAAGGTCGACGGCCTGAACGATCTCACCGCCGCAACGTTCGCGAAGTCGAGCTCGCTGAGCGTCGGCCAGGCCGTGGTGGCGGTCGGCGCACCGCTCGGCCTGTCCGACACGGTGACCAGCGGCATCGTCAGCAACCTCGCCCGGCCGGTGCGAGCCGGCGACAACGACCAGGCCGTGTTCGAAGCAGTCCAGACCGACGCCGCGATCAACCCCGGCAACTCCGGCGGCCCGCTGGTCGACCTGAACGGCTCGGTGGTCGGCATCAACGCGGCGATCGCCAGTGACCAGTCCGGCGGCGGACTGCAGATTCCGGGCCAGCCGCAGCAGCAGGCCGGCAACATCGGCATCGGCTTTGCCATCCCAGCCGACGAGGCGAGCCGCATCGCGAGCGAGCTGATCGCTACCGGCAAGGCGACCCATGCCGTCCTCGGTGTCTCCGTCGGCGGCGACACGACCGCCAGCCGGTCCGTGGCCGGGGTAGCCCTGAAGTCGGTCAACGCCGGGGGCGTCGCCGCGAAGGCGGGGCTTCAGGTCGGCGACATCGTCACCGCGATCGATGGCCAGCAGGTGACATCGTCGGATGCCCTCATCGCGGCGGTCCGCAACCACGCCCCTGGTCAGCAGGTGAAGGTGGACTACACCCGAGGCGGCAAGGCGAATTCCGTCACCGTCACCCTGGGCTCCTCCGACAGCTGACCAGACCCGACAGTGTGGCTAGTCCGGCCGGGTCGGCATCACCTGGGTGTCCGCGGAGTTCACGTCCGTAGTGCCCCGCGAGCCCTCCGCCGCAGCCGCGGCTGGGTCGTCCGAGGCAGCTGAGCCGTTCGAGGCGTCAGCCTCTGCCGGTTGGTCGGCCTTGGGCTTGCGAGAGATCTTGACGGTGCCGGACTCCAGGTCGATCCGCCGGCCGCCCGAGGCGTCCCCGATCTCTTCACGGGTCGATTGCAGGCGGCGCTTCTCTTCGTCCATGTGCCGCTTGCCTGGGTTGAAAAGGGTGTCAATTCCCCACTCCGTCATGGCTTGAGACTACGCCGGGTAGCGGCGGCGACGTAGCCTGGAAAGATGAGCTTCTTCCGATCCAAGACCCAGATCCCGGCCGCGGAGAGCGCCCTCCCCGGTCGGTCGGATTACCCCTACTCCGTGCCGGAGACGCACCACGTGAACGGCCACCGCATCCGCGAACCGTTCGACACCGAGGGTCTGCAGAGCGCGGTGTTCGGCATGGGCTGCTTCTGGGGCGCCGAGAAGGACTTCTGGGAGCTGCCGACGGTCTACTCCACCGCTGTCGGGTACTCCGGCGGGCACACCACGTACCCGACGTATGAGGAGACCTGCACCGGCCGCACCGGCCACACCGAGGTCGTCCGGATCATCTTCGATCCGACGCAGATCAGCTACGCCGAGTTGTTGCAGGTGTTCTTCGAGAACCACGACCCGACGCAGGGCATGCGGCAGGGCAACGACCTCGGCAGCCAGTACCGATCAGCCGTGTACTACGAGTCCGACGACCAGCGCAAGCAGGCCGAGGCGGCTGCTGCCGCGTTCGGTGAGCGCCTGAAGGCAGCGGGCTACGGCGGCATCACCACCGAGATCGCGCCGCTGGGCGCCTTCTACTACGCCGAGGGCTACCACCAGCAGTACCTCGCCAAGAACCCGAACGGCTACTGCCCGGTACTGGCCACCGGAGTGAGCTGCCCGGTGGGGTTGTTCGCGCCGGCCGGCTGAGCTGAGCCGGCACGTGACAGGCTTGTCGGATGACCCGCTTCTCGTTCGACACCCTGCGCCGCTATCCCGACGCCGAAGCGGTCAACCTCTATGCGGTGGACGCCACTGACCGGCTGCTGCTCCGCGAGGCCGAGGCGGAACTCCGGCCAAGCTCCTGCGGTCAGCTCGTCGTCGTCAACGACCAGTACGGCGCGCTCACGCTGGGCGCCGCCGCGGAATACGGCCTCACCGGTATTCGCGTGCACCAGGACCCGTTGACCGGGGAGCAGGCGCTCGCCAACAACGCCGAACACACCGGCCTGGCAGGCAGCTACCGCTCCCTGCCACTGGATGCCGACCTCATCAGCGGCGCCCGGGTCGTGCTGGTCCAGGCACCCAAGAGCATCGACGCCCTGCGCGAGATCGTCGAGCTGGTCGCCCGCCATGCCGCCGAGGACGTCACCATGTACGTCGGCGGCCGGGTGAAGCACCTGACGAGGGCGGTGAACGAGGTGCTGGCCGAGTCCTTCGAGCAGGTGCACGCGAGCCTCGCCGCGCAGAAGTCGCGGGTCATCACCGGCCGCGGCAAGCTGCCCATCACGTCGGAGCCGAGCTTTCCGCGCCGGCGGCTCGAGCCGGAGACCGGGCTCTGGGTGTGCGCGTACGGCATGGCGTTCGCCGGACTCAAGCTCGACCTGGGTACCCGGCGCCTGCTGACGCAGCTGGACCGGCTCCCGAGCGAACCCGGCACGGCGGTGGACCTCGGGTGCGGAACCGGCATTCTCGCGGCGAGCATCGCCCGGGCGCGGCCGGCGCTGTCGGTGATCGCCACGGACCAGTCGGCGGCGGCGGTGGCCTCGGCGGCCGAGACCATGCGCGCTAACGGGCTGCAGGACCGGGTGTCGATGCTGCGCGACGACGCCATGAGCACGCTTGCTGACGGCAGCGTCGACGTGATCCTGTGCAACCCGCCCTTCCACCTCGGCAACTCGGTGCACACCGGGGCGGCGCTGAAGATGTTCCGCGCGGCCGGCCGGGTGCTTCGTCCGGGTGGCCAGCTGTGGACGGTCTTCAACTCGCACCTGGCACATCAGCCGGCACTGGAGCGCTACGTCGGGGCGACCCGGGTGGCCGATCGCGATCCGAAGTTCACCGTGACGGTGTCGCGCCGCCGCTGACGGCCCCGCCCAGCCGGGTCAGCGCAACCGCCGCTCAGCAGGCCCGAGTGAGGAACGCCTTCAGGTACGCGCCGGTCTGAGGTACGACCGTCCTGGCGTACTGGGGCGTGCGCGAGTGCGAGCGCCTCGTCCATCCGGCCGGCCACACAGCCGGAGCGACCATACAGCCGGTACCCTCATCGCTATGCCGGAGCTACCGGAGATCGAGGCGCTCGCCGCCTTTCTGCGCGAGCATGCGACCGGACGGGTGGTCATCCGCTCCGACGTGGCGGCCATCAACGCGGTCAAGACGTTCGATCCACCGCTCAGTGCCCTCAACGGCCTGACCGTCACCGGCGCGAGCAGGCACGGTAAGTTCCTCGACGTCGACATCGACGGCCTGCACCTGATCACCCACCTGTCCCGCGGTGGCTGGCTGCAGTGGCGCGACAAGATGTCGCCGGTTCCGCCCAAGCCCGGCCGCGGCCCGTTGGCCTTCCGGCTGCACCTGACCCCGCTGCCGGACGCCCTCGACGGCGAGCCGGACGCGGGCTTCGACCTGACCGAAGCGGGCACGCAGAAACGGCTGGCGGTCTACCTCGTGCGTGACCCGATGGAGGTGCCGGGGATCGCCGCCCTCGGCCCGGACGCCATGCGGGTCGATCTCGAGTCGTTCGCTGCCCTGCTGGCGGGCGAGAACCGCCAGCTCAAGGGTGTGCTCACCCACCAGTCGGTGCTTGCGGGGATCGGCAATGCCTACTCCGACGAGATCCTGCACGCCGCGCGGCTGTCTCCGTTCGCGATCGCCTCCCGCCTTACGGAGTTCCAGGTGAGCGACCTGTATTCGGCGATGCGGGCAACGCTGACGGACGCGGTGGACCGCTCGGTCGGGCAGCGCGCGGCGACCCTGAAGTCCGAGAAGCGCAGCGGTCTCGCGGTGCACGCACGCACCGGCCTGCCGTGCCCGGTGTGCGGTGACACCGTCCGCGAGGTGTCCTTTGCCGACAAGTCACTGCAGTACTGCCCGACCTGCCAGACCGGGGGCAAGAACCTCGCCGATCGAAGGCTGTCCCGGCTGGTCAAGTGAATCGCCCATTGACACCTGATGATCACGCGCGGACGCTCATGGGATTCCTAGGCGAACTTCGGCGAGGAACCCGGCACCGGACGCCGATCAGGGGCACACTGGGCACCGTGAACGATGTAGGGCTTGAACAAGTCCCGAGTGTCACCCCGGCCAAGCTCAGCTCCGCCGACCGGCCGGTCGTCACAGGCACTGATGAGTCAGCGGTGATCGGGTAACCCATGGTCCGCCCGCTATCGCGACCGCGCACGTCCGTGCCGTTGCCGAGAAACGAGAACCCGCTGGTGATCGCGCACCGGGGCGCGTCCTACGCAGTCGCCGAGCACACGCTGCCCGCCTACCTCGCGGCCATCGAGACCGGCGCGGACGGCCTGGAGTGCGACGTCCGGCTGACCAGGGACGGCCACCTGGTGTGCGTGCACGACCGCACCGTCAACCGCACCTCCAATGGCACCGGCATCGTCAGCGAGCTGGACCTCTCCGGCCTGCGTCAACTGGACTTCCTGTCCTGGCACGACGACCTACCGCGGACGACCGGCGAGCTGCTCACCGACTCGCCGTACCTCTCCGGCGTCGCCCCGGACCGGCTGGACGTCAACCGGTCGACCGTGCTCACCCTGGAGACGCTGCTCGCGGTGGTGGCCGACGCCGGCCGGCCGCTGAAGCTGCTGATCGAGACCAAGCACCCGACCCGTTACGGCGGCCTGGTCGAGAAGGAACTCGTCCGGCTGCTGAAGCGGTTCGGTTGGGCGGGTGACCTGGACAGCGGCCCGGCAGCACACCACGCCGATGCCGAGTTGCACGCGGCTGCCCATCCGGTGACGATCATGAGCTTCGCGCCGGTCGCGCTGCGCCGGATCAGGTTGCTGGCACCGTCCATTCCGCTGGCGCTGCTGATGCGGCGGTGGACGTCCGTGCGCCGCGACGGCTCACTGCCCACCGGCGTGAGCATCGGTGGCCCCGGCGTCAGGCTGCTGCGCAGCGATCCCGACTATGTCGAGCTGGCGCATGCCGCAGGCAACCGGGTCTACTGCTGGACGGTCGACCAGTTGGCCGACGTCGAACTGGTCAGGAGTCTCGGTATCGACGCCATCATCACCAACCGCCCGGCCATGGTCGCCGGGGAGTTACGCGGAACGCGCCCCTGACGGAGCAGGTGAGTCGCTCTCCCGTCAGGACGGCAGCCCGCGCATCACCCGTAGCGCAACCGACAGGGTGGCCAGGTCGACCGGCTCTCTGGACAGTGCCTCGGCGAAGGTACTCCGTGCCCGCTCGACCCGCTCCGGATTCTGCTGCGCCCACGCCGCCATCCGCTCGGTCGCCAGCAGCGCCGGGTCGGTGGACTTGAGCACCGACGTGGTGATGGCAGCGAGGGCGGCGTACACGTCGTGGCGCATTGCCGCTCTCGCCAGCGCGGACCACCGGTCGTCACGCGGGAGCCGGGTGATGGCCGACAGCATGTCGTCCACGCTCAGCTGCTCCGACAGCGCGAAGTGCAGGTCGGCGATCTCGTCGGCGGAGCGTCCGTTGTCCGCGGTGATCTCGACGACATCCAGCAGCAGGAACGAGGTCAGCAGGCTGGAGATGCGCAACCCCAGCTCGCGGGGCAGGCCGTGCCCGACCAGCCGGTCCACATCGGCGTACAGGTTTTCGCGCTCGCGGCCGCGCAGCAGGTCCGGAACCTTGACCCCGAGCGCGGCCACGGTCGGCCCGAACCGCTCGATCTCGGCGGTCACGTCACTGATCGGGAAGCGCACGTCCACCATCCAGCGCACCGCTCGGTCGATCGTGCGGCGAATCTCGCGGTAACCGATGTGCTGGGCGCTGGTCAGCACCTGATTGTCCAGTGCTTCCAGCTCGTTCCAGATCCTTTCCAGGCCGAACACCTCGCGCACCACGGTGTAGGCGCGCGCGATCTGGGCCACGTCCACGCCGGTCTCTTCTTCGGCACGGAATACGAACGTGCTGCCGCCGCGGTTCACCATGTCGTTGACCACGCAGGTGGTGATGATGTCGCGATGCAGCGGGTGCTCGTCCAGGGTTGCCGAGAACCGCTCGGCGATGGGCCCGGGAAAGTAGCAGCGCAGCATCCCCTGGAACCAGGACTCGTCCGGGACGCTGGAGGAGTCGATGCGCTTGGCGAGCACGATCTTGACGTACGCGGTGAGCACCGCCAGCTCGGGCGAGGTAAGCCCGGTGCCTTCGGCTTCGCGTGCCGCAAGCTCTTTGTCGGTAGGCAGATACTCGATCTCACGATCGAGCGCGCCGGCCTTCTCCATGCTCCGGATCAGCCTGCGATGCACCGAGAGCAGCGCCTTCGCGCTGTGCCGGCCGACTCCGAGCAGCACGTTCTGCTCGTAGTTGTCGCGCAGCACGAGCGATGCCAGCTCCTCGGTCACCGAGGCGAGCAGCGTGTTGCGGTGGGCGATGTCCAGAGCGCCGCTCTGCACCGCCTGGTCCAGCAGGATCTTGATGTTGACCTCGTGGTCGGAGGTGTCCACACCGGCCGAGTTGTCGATGGCGTCGGTGTTGAGTTGACCGCCGTTGCGGGCGTACTCGATCCGCCCGCGCTGGGTGAGCCCCAGGTTGCCGCCCTCGCCGACCACCCGGCAGCGCAGTTCGCTGCCATTGGCACGCAGGGCGTCATTGGCCTTGTCACCGGCGTCCAGGTCGGACTCCGCGGACGCCTTGACGTAGGTACCGATGCCACCGTTCCAGAGCAGGTCGACCGGTGCGGTGAGGATGGCGTGGATCAGCGCGGCCGGGGACATGGTCTGCTCGCCACCGGGGATGGACAGCGCCTCGGCAACCTCGGAGCTGACCGGAATCGACTTTCGGGTACGGGGAAACACCCCGCCCCCGGCTGAGATCAGGGTCTGGTCGTAGTCGGCCCAGCTCGAACGCGGCAAGCCGAACAGCCGCTCGCGCTCGGCGTAGGACGTGGCCGCGTCCGGGGTCGGGTCGAGGAAGATGTGCCGGTGATCGAACGCGGCCACCAGCTTGATGTGCCGGCTGAGCAGCATGCCGTTGCCGAACACGTCGCCGGACATGTCACCGATGCCGGCGACGGTGAAGTCCTCGCTCTGGACATCCACACCGAGCTCGCGGAAGTGGTACTTCACCGACTCCCAGGCGCCCTTGGCGGTGATGCCCATTGCCTTGTGGTCATATCCGACCGACCCGCCGGAGGCGAAGGCATCGCCCAGCCAGAACCTGCGCTCGATCGCGATTCCGTTGGCGATATCGGAGAAAGTGGCGGTGCCCTTGTCCGCGGCCACCACCAGGTACGGGTCGTCGCCGTCGTAGCATCGGGTGGCCGGCGGCTTCGCGACGTACTGGTTGCCGTGCTCGTCCCGGCGGTAGTTGTCGGTGAGCTCCAGCATCGAGGTGATGAATGTCTTGTAGCAGGCGATGCCCTCGGCCAGCCACGCGTCGCGGTCGACGTTCGGGTCCGGCAGGCGCTTGGCCACGAAACCGCCCTTGGACCCGACCGGGACGATGACGGTGTTCTTCACCATCTGCGCCTTGACGAGCCCCAGCACCTCGGTGCGGAAGTCCTCGCGGCGATCCGACCAGCGCAGGCCACCGCGCGCGACCGGGCCGAAGCGCAGGTGCACGCCCTCGACGCGCGGTGAGTACACCCAGATCTCGAACGCGGGACGGGGTGCGGGCAGATCGGTGATCTCGCGCGGGTCGAGCTTGATCGCGAACGCCTCGGGCGACTCGCCGTCGGCCTCGCCGCGGTAGTAGTTGGTGCGCAGCGTGGCAGTGATGAGGCCGAGCAGCGAGCGCAGGATGCGGTCCTGGTCCAGGCTCGACACCTCCGCAAGCGCCTTGTCTATCCGGCCCCTGATCTCGGCCTGCTCGTCGGCGGAACCGGTGGAAGCCTCACGCTCGGGATTGAACCGGGCGTCGAAGAGCTCCACCAGCAGCGCCGCGATGGTGGTGTGCTGGCTCAGCGTCTGCTCGATGTAGCCCTGGCTGAACGTGGTTCCGGCCTGGCGCAGGTACTTGGCGTAGGCCCGCAGCACGGTGGCCTGCTGCCAGGTCAACCCGGCCCGGACGACCAGGGCGTTGAAGCCGTCCTGCTCGACGCCGCCGCGCCACAGCACCCGCAGCGTGTCGATGACGGCGGCCGAGCGCTCCAGCCCGAAGTCCACGCCCTCGCCGAGCTTCAGCCCGAAGTCATAGATCCACGCCGCGGTGCCGTCCATACGCTCCAGCTCGTACGGGCGCTCGTCGAGCACCTCGATGCCCATCAACTCCAGCATCGGCAGGGTGCGCCCCAGCGACAGCGGGGTTCCGGTGCGGAAGATCTTGAGCCTACGGTCGGCCGGATCGTCCTGGCTGGGCGTGTAGACGTCGAAGCCCAGGCCGTCGGTGTCGGGCAGCTGTTCGAGCCGTCCGAGGTCGGCCACCGCGGTCGACGCGGCGAAATCCTCTTTGTACGCCTCGGGAAACGCACCGGTGTAACGGCGCAGCAGCCGCTCGGAGTCGCCCTCGCCGACGGCCACGGTGAGCAGGTCGGCAAGGTCGTCGCTCCAGCGTCGGGTCACCTGGGCGACCAGGTCCTCGACGGTGGCGCGGTCCGGGTTGGGCACCTCTTCACCGGTCCGCAGCGCGATCAGGAACTGCAACCTGGCCAGGCCCAGCTCGACGATCCGGTCATCGCGGCCGATGAGCTTGCCGGGCCAGTTGCGCAGCACCACGTCGCGGACCTTGCGCCTGGTCTCTGGTCCCAGCCGGTCACCGGGGAAGTACACCAGGACGGTGACAAAATCGCGGTTGAGGTGTACCCGGGCGAAGACCCCGATGCCCCGGCGCTCGGCACGGTCGACCACCAGCTGCGAGAGCTTGAGCAGGTCCGGCGCCGGAGCTTCGAGCAGTTCGTCGCGCGGCATGGTGCGCAGGGCGGCCAGCAGCTGGCGCCCGGTGTGGCTGTCGGCGCGGGCGCCCGAGCGCTGCAGCACCTCGGCGATCCGGCGGCGGACCACCGGCACCCGGCCGACGGTGCCGTCGGTCTCGTCGGTGATCAGGCCGAGGAAGACGTGGATCTTGGGGTCCTCACCGTCCTGGCCGGGAGCGACGACGGTGACGCAGTCATAGCGGGTCGAGCGCCGGACGGTGGACACCATGGGCGACTTGAAGATAACGAGCGGCGCTCCGGAGCGGTACGCGGGCAGCAGCTCCAGCGGCGAGATGCTGGCCTCGCCGCGGAGCACGCCCCGGGCGGCGGTGGCCGAGGCCGCCGAGCGCGACGGGTTGGTGAGCTCGTTCGCCGAGTATGCGGCGTGGCCCAGGATCATGTAGTTGCCGTCGGCCAGCCAGCGCAGCAGCTCACCGGCCTCGGCCGACGTCTCCCGGTCGAACTCCCCGGGATCGGCGGAGATGCGGTCGGCGAGCTGGCGGATCAGCGAGTACAGGTACGGGGCGTCGCGCACCGCGTTGTGCACGTCGGTGAGTACCCGGCGCAGGTCGGCGGCCACGCCTGCGTGCTCGTCGGCGGGTATCCGGGTCGTCTCGAGGTGCATCCACGACTCGGCCGCGGCTCGCTCCGGTACCTCGGCGGTGTCATCGAGGTCCAGCACCTTGCTGACGACACCGTCCTCGTCGCGGCACACCAGGATCTGCGGGTGCAGCAGGTGCTCGATGGGGTGGCCGGTGCGCTCGATCTCAGCCCGCGTGGAGTCGACCAGGTACGGCACGTCGTCGGTGACGATGTCGATACTGGTGCCCTCGCACCCGTCGGGATTGCTGATCGAGATAACGATCTCACCGCTGGCACGCCGGCGGCCGGCCTCGAAGTGCCGCTCGGCGATCTCGGTGAGCGCACGTCCCTGGCGTCCGGGCAGTTGCGACGGCGCCCTGAGCAGGTACCGGCTCAGGAACACGTCGACGTAAGGCTGCGCCGGGTCGGGCGCGAACTCGCGTTCGGGACGGGAGCCAGCTTCGGGCTGGGCACCGGCGTCGCTGCCGGTTGCCGCGTCGGTCGATAGGTCACTCATCTGCGATGTCACCTCGTTGTGACGGAATTGTGACGGGCATGGAGACCTCCGGTGGCACCTCGCCCTTGGGCTAATGGAACCACAGAGCCGATCCCGCCGGACGTGCCCGTGGAAACCGGACCGGCGTGTTCCTACCCATGGTTCGGGCGCCAGTCGTGCCCGTCGCCGGCGTTTGCGAGGATGTGGCCATGGCCATGCCCGATTCCGCGCGTCCCCGTCCGCTGCCCACCTCCGCGTCGTACTCGATCACGGTCCGCCTCTACGCGGTTCCGGACTCCTCCGTGGTGGGCCGACTGGCGAACGCGGTGTCTGAGGCGGGTGGGCTCGTCACCGCCGTGGACGTGTCCGAATCCCGCCACGACCGAATCACCATCGACGTCACCTGTTCCGCGGCCAACGGCGAGCACGCCGACCAGATCGTCGCCAGCCTGCGCCTGGCAGACGGCGTCGAGGTCCACCGGGTGTCTGACCGGACCTTTCTGCTGCACCTGGGCGGCAAGATCTCGGTCGAGTCAAAGGTGCCGCTGCGTACCCGTGACGACCTGTCGATGGCCTACACGCCGGGAGTGGGCCGCGTCTCACTGGCGCTGGCCGCCCATCCCGAAGACGTGGCCAAGCTGACCATCAAAGGAAACTCGGTGGCGGTGGTGACCGACGGCTCGGCGGTGCTGGGGCTGGGCAACATCGGTCCCGGAGCAGCGCTGCCGGTGATGGAGGGCAAGGCGGCGCTGTTCAAGCGCTTCGCCAACATCGACGCGTGGCCGATCTGCCTGGACACCCAGGACGTGGACAAGATAGTCGAGGTCGTCCGATTGATCGCGCCGGGCTTCGGTGGCATCAACCTCGAGGACATCTCCGCACCGCGCTGCTTCGAGATCGAACGGCGGCTGCGCGAGCAGCTCGACATTCCGGTGTTCCACGATGACCAGCACGGCACCGCGATCGTGGTGCTGGCTGCGCTGACGAATGCGTTGCGCTGCGTCCACAAGGGAATCGGCTCCATCCGGATCGTGGTGTCCGGCGGCGGTGCCGCGGGAACCGCCATCGTCGACCTGCTGCTGGCGGCGGGCGTGCGGCACGTGCTGGTGTGGGACCGCGAGGGCATCCTCTCCCCGACGGACCCGTCGCTGAACCCGTCCAAGCAGTCGCTGGCGCTGCGGACGAACCCCGAGGGCGTCACGGGCGACCTGCACGACGCGCTGCAGGGCGCGGATGTGTTCATCGGGGTGTCCGCGCCCGGCGTGCTTCCGGCCGAGTGGATCGCCGACATGGCGGATGACCCGGTCGTCTTCGCCCTGGCCAACCCCGACCCCGAGACCGACGTGGACAAGGCCCGGCTGTACGCCACCATTCTCGCGACCGGACGCTCGGACTATCCGAACCAGATCAACAACGTGCTCGCGTTCCCTGGCGTGTTCCGGGGCCTGCTGGACGCGCAGGCCGGCCAGGTCACCACCGAGATGCTGCTGCGGGCCGCCTCCGCGCTGGCGCACTGCGTGAGCGACGAGCAGCTCAACGCTGCCTACATCGTCCCGTCGGTGTTCGATCCGTCGGTGCCGACCGCGGTGGCAGCCGCCGTCCGGGACGCCGCCCGCCCGGTCGAGCGCATCCGCGGCGACCGGGGCATGGAGTAGCGCCACGGCAGCCACCCGCGAGTGCCGGTATCAGCATCCGTCGAGTACCGCTGCGCTTGCTCAGCGGCAACCATTACGCCCTCAGTTCGTGTGCGGCCGAGACGAACTTGTCGTTCTCGGCCGGGTTGCTGATGGTGACCCGGACGCCTGAGTCGGCGAAGGCACGGACGATCAGGCCACGCTCCGCACAGCCGGCGGCGAACGCGGTCGCGTCGATCCCGCCGGCCTCGGCCGGCCCGTTGGTCAGCCAGACGAAGTTAGCCTCCGAATCCGGCACCTGGTATCCGGCGTTCCGGAGCTCGGCAGTCACCCGCCCACGCTCGGCCGTCACCTCGGCGACCCGCTCGGCCAGCTGCCGCTCGGCGGCCGGCTCCAGGCTGGCCAGCGCCGCGACCTGGGCGATCTGGGTGACCGCGAACGGCACCTGGGTCTGTCGAACCGCCATGGTGATGGCGGGGTCCGCCGCAATCCCGTATCCGATGCGCAGGCCGGCCAGGCCGTACGCCTTCGAGAACGTCCGCAGCACGATCACGTTCGGGTACCGCTCCAGCAGGGTGGTTCCGTCCACGACACTCGGGTCGGTCACGAACTCGTGGTACGCCTCGTCCAGCACCACCAGCACGTCGGAGGGCACCTCGTCCAGGAAGCGGAGCAGAGCCGCACCGGAGACCGCGGTTCCGGTCGGGTTGTTCGGGTTGCAGACGAAGACCAGCCGGGTCCGGTCGGTAACCGCAGCGGCCATCGCCCGCAGGTCGTGCGTCTGGCCGTCGAGCGGAACCTTGACCGCGGTCGCACCCGCGATGGCCGAGATGATCGGGTAGGCCTCGAACGAGCGCCAGCCGAAGACGACCTCGTCGCCCTCGTCCGCGGTCGCGAACACCAGCTGCTGACACAGTGATACCGAGCCGCAGCCCACCACCAGCCGGTCACTGCCGATGCCGAACTTGGCGGCCAGGGCGTCCATCAGCTCGCTGGAGTTGGTGTCCGGATACCGGTTCACGTTTTCGGCCGCCGCGGCAATGCGCTCCAACACGTGTGGCAACGGGCCGTAGGAGTTCTCGTTGCTCGCGAGCTTGATCGAGCCGGGCACGGACTTACCGGGCACATAAGCGGGCAGAGCTGCCAGGGTGGGTCGCAACCGAACAGTCATGCGGGAAGGCTATCCCGCCGGCTCAACCGCGGATCGCCGCTACACCCGCGACAATCGCGAAGACCGCGAACAGGCCGGCGGCGATCCTGTGGACGAGTTCCAGTGGCACCTTGCGGAGGATGGCCTTGCCCGCCAGCACCGCCAGCACGGCCACGCCGACCAGGGCGAGGAACGCGCCCAGGCCGATGGCGATGGGCTGTCCGTACCGGGCGACCAGGCCGGCGGTGGCCAGCTGCGAGGCGTCGCCCCACTCGGCGGCGAACAGCACGCCGAACGAGATGCCGAAGATGCGCCGGTTGCTGAGCGATACAGCTGCCGGTGTCTCGTCCTCGATGTCGTCCTCTTCATCGGAGACGCTCTCGCGAAACAGCATAAAGGCGCCCACCGCGAACAGCACCGCCACGATCGCCTCGAGGATGCGGTGCGGCAGCAGGTGCAGCAGTCCACCCGCGGTGACGGCCAGCACGCACTGGATCGCGAACGCGCAGGCCACGCCCACGAGCACCGGGCGCGGCCGGTACTTGGTCGAGAGGACGAGGGTGGCGATCAGGGTCTTGTCCGGCAGCTCGACGAGCAGGATGGCACCGAAGGCGATGGCGAACACCGCGAGGAAGGGAGTCATCGCCGCCTATTCTGCCCGGACCGGTCCGGCCCTCGAACCGGTCTGCGCCGCAACGTGTCCTGATCGCAGTCGATGGGTGCTAGTTCTATCCTGTTGCGAATGAGCACCTGGCTGGCGATCGGCGCCGTGATATTCGGGCTGGCCGGCTTCGTCGCTGGTGTGCTCGCCCTGCGCACCCTGGCGCGGTTGCGGCAATCGGTCGCGCTGCTGTCCCGCGGGACGTCCGGACGGGAGACGATCCTTGACGTCGCCGAGAAGCACATGGCCGCCAGCGAGGCCGTGCGCAAGGACATCGCGGAGCTGCAGAAGGACCTCGCGGTCGCCCAGAAAGAGATGGAAACCCGGGTGGCGACCGAGCGCGACGGCATCGCGCAGACCGTGGACGACGTGACGAAGGCGGTCGGGACGATGCTGCGCAGGGTGGCCCTCGTACGCTACGACGCCTTCGAGGACCTCGGCGGCCGGCTGTCCTTCTCCCTCGCCATCCTGGACGACCACGGAAACGGGATCACGCTGACCTCCATCGCCAGCACCTCGGACACCAGGCTGTACGCCAAGTCGCTCACGGCCGGCGCGGGTGAGCACCCGCTGTCGTCGGAGGAGGAGCAGGCGGTCAAGGCCGCGCTCGCCCGGTAGATCCTCTCCCGACAGGTCCCGGCCCCGCTCGTCGGCGTCCCCCGCTCAGGACTCCAGCGCCGCGTCCCAGAACGCCCGTTCCTGGCTGAGCACCTCGTCGCACATTGCCAGGATGTCGGCCGTCCAGGCTTGAGCGGGTTCGTCCTCGACCAGTTTCTCCAGCGCGGCCACGTAGCCGGCGAACTCCGGCGTCGTCCAGTGCGCGACGAAGACCTGGTACGGGCCGGCGGGCGACGAGGCGTACGTCCAAGCTTCCAGGTACACCCGCTCCAGCACCCAGAGCCCGGCCACGGCAACCTCGTACGGCGCGCCGTCGAGTGACCGCAACAGCGCGGAGTAGCCCCGGGTGGCCGGCAAGGGCGGCACGTCCAGGCGCAGGCCACGCTCGCCGGCGCGCTCCTCGAACCAGCCCAACTCGTCGGTGAGCCCCAGCGTGCCGGCGGCCAGGACGGACTGGGCGCTCCGCGGGGCACGGGCCAGCAACCGTTCCTGGAACCAGAGCAGGTCGGACACGAACAGCACGTCCTGTGCCAGCCAGGTGTCGAACGCCGCGGTCGACACCCGCCCTTCCCGGACGTCATCGAGGAACGGATGGCGGGTGGCCGCGGCCCACAACTCGGAGCGCGATCTGATCGTGTCGATGATGGTCACGCACAGCAGGCTATGCGCCCGGACCGCCCGGCGGCACCTTGTGGCTGCACGGAACCGGTGAAGTCCAGCACGACCCGTTCCGCGCCACGACCGGCTCTTCCGGCGACGGCACCGCACTAGGCTTGACCGGTGCCGTCGCAGACCTCAGATCGCCCAGGGCCTTCCAGCTACGCGTTTCTCGGGCCGGCCGGCACGTTCGCACATGCCGCCACCCAGGCCCTCACTGGCACTGCCGAGGCCACCCTCGTGCCGCACGGCAGCGTGACCCAGGCTATCGACGCCCTGCGGGCCGGCCTGGTGGACGGTGCCGTGGTGCCGCTGGAGAACTCCGTCGAGGGCGGTGTGCCGGCCACCCTGGACGAGCTGGCCGGTTCTCCCACTCCGCTGATCATCGCGGCGGAGACGTTCCTGCCGGTGGTGTTCGACCTGCTCGTCCGGCCAGGCACGACGCAGGACGACGTCGCCACCATCGCCACCCATCCGCACGCCGAGGCGCAGGTGCGGCGATACCTGCTCACCGAGCTTCCCGGCACTACGACGGCCCTGGTCGGCTCCACGGCCGCCGGCGCGGAGGCGGTCCGGAACGGCGAGTACGACGCGGCGGTGGCTCCGGCCGTCGCCGGTGAGCTGTACGGGCTCGACAGCCTGGAGCATGACATCGCCGACAACCCCGGCGCGGTGACCCGGTTCGTCCTGCTGACACACCCGGCGCCGCCGCCCGCGCCCACCGGGAACGACCGGACCACGCTGGTGGCCTACCTGAAGCACAACCGCTCGGGCGCGCTGCTGGAGATCCTCACCGAGTTCAGCGGCCGGGGCGTGAACCTGACCCGGATCGAGTCCCGGCCGACCAAGGGCAGCATCGGCCAGTACAGCTTCTCGATCGACTGTGAGGGACACATCCGGGACGCCCGCGTCGGGGATGCCCTGACCGCGCTGCACCGGCTGTGCGCGGAGGTCCGCTATCTCGGCTCCTACCCTCGTCAGGACGGCCAGCAGAGCCCGGTGCCTGCCGGACGGACCGATCCAGAGTTCACCCGGGCTGCTGCCTGGCTGGAGCGAATCCGTTCCACCGGCGAGGCCTGAGACTCAGCGAAGCGCGCGGCGGAGCGAGGCGTGCCACTCAGCAAGGCGTGTCATTTGGCGAGCACTGCCCACAGTCCGATGGCGACCGCGGCCAGCACGATCAGCAGGCAGCCCACGGCGATCAGCCGCTGCCCCGCCGCTGCCCCGCCGGGATGCTCCTCGGCGGCGACGAGTGACCGTACGGCGACCGCGAACAGCACCGTGATCCCGGTCCCCGCCACCAGCGCCACCACCACGACGTTGCGCAGGACTGCCAGGTCGACGTAGGACCTCATGCTCCGGCCTTGCTCTCGAGAAGGGACCGTTCGATGTCGATCAGCGCCCGGTCGGCGTGGTCGAACTCGTTGACGTTGTCCGGGGTGATCGGGTGGCGGCGGGACCAGGCCCACACGCCGAGCAGCGCCAGCACCGCGACCACGGTAACGATCGAAACCTGCAGCGACCCGCCGCCGTCGACGATCAGCCCGATTCCGGCCGCTACCAGGCCCGCGGCCGGCAGCGTCAGCACCCAGGCGACGATCATCGACCCGGCGACGCTCCAGCTGACCTTGGCACCTTTCTTGCCCACTCCGCTGCCCAGCACCGAGCCGGACGTGATGTGAGTGGTCGAGAGCGGCAGGCCACCCTGGGTGGCGGTGAGCAGCACCGCGGCCGCTGCCGTCTGTGCCGCGAAGCCCTGCGGCGGCTCGATGTGCGTCAGCCGGTGACCCATGGTTCGGATCACCCGCCAGCCGCCGAGGTAGGTCCCGGCGGCGATGGCGACGGCACAGGCCACGATGACCCAGGCCGGCGGATCGGCGTGCGCGCCGATGCGGTGGTCGGCGATCAGCGCCAGGGTGATGACGCCCATGGTCTTCTGCGCGTCGTTGGTTCCGTGCGCCAGCGACACCAGGGACGCCGAGGCGAGCTGGCCGTAGCGGAAGTACCGGTGCGTCCGGGGCTGCTCGTCCGGGCGGGCGATCCGGTACGCGAGGCGGGTGGCGAGCATCGCCACCAGGCCCGCGATGACCGGCGACAGCACGGCCGGTACGACGACCTTGGCGACGATGGAGTGCCCGTGCACCGCCGAGGTGCCGGCCGATACGAGGGTGGCGCCGATGACGCCGCCGATCAGCGCGTGCGAGGACGAGGACGGCAGTCCGAACGACCAGGTCACGATGTTCCAGGTGATCGCCCCCAGCAGGCCCGCGAAGACGATCGGCAGCGTGATCGCCGTGGACGAGACGATGCCACTGGCGATGGTGGCGGCGACCTTGATGGACAGGAACGCCCCCACCAGATTCAACGCAGCCGACAGCGCGACGGCTGGTTTGGGCTTGAGCGCGCCGGTGGCGATCGAGGTGGCCATGGCGTTGGCGGTGTCGTGGAAACCGTTGGTGAAATCGAAGGCAAGTGCAGCTATCACGACGATGAACAGCAGGGTGGCATCGTGCACAGCGCGAACGATTCACGACGACCGATGGTTATGCAAACCCTCACCGGGATTTAACATCTGACGACATCGAGCCCACCTCCGTGCACTGGCGAAACGGCGTAGCGCAGGCCGATATCGTGGTGTTCGTGATCGACCTCCGGATATTGCGCGAGCACCCTGACCTGGTTCGCGCGTCACAGCGCGCCCGCGGCGCCGACGAGGCCGCGGTGGATGCGCTGCTGGCGGCGGACGAGGCACGTCGTGCCGCCGTCGCCCGGGCCGACGGCCTCCGCGCCGAGCAGAAGGCCATCAGCAACTCGGTCCGGTCGGCCACGCCCGATGAGCGCCCTGCCGTCCTACAGCGGGCCAAGGAACTGTCCACGACGGTCAAAGAGGCCGAGGCAGCCCAGCTGGAAGCGGACGAGGCGCTGCGGCAGGCGCACCTCGCCGTCCCCAACGTGGCGTCGCCCGATGCCCCGCCCGGCGGCGAGGACGACTTCGTCACGCTCGAACTGGTCGGTACGCCGCCCACGATCGAGGACCCGAAGGACCACCTCGAGATCGGGAACAGGCTCAAGGCGATCGACACCGAGCGCGGCGCCAAGGTGTCCGGAGCGCGGTTCTACTTCCTCACCGGCATCGGCGCGCAGCTGGAGCTGGCGCTGGTCAACCTGGCGATGGCCAAGGCGGACACCTTCGGTTTCACGCCCGTCATCGCGCCCGCTCTGGTCAAGCCCGAGGCCATGGAGGGCACCGGCTTTCTGGGCGCACACGCCGCCGAGGTTTACAAACTCGCCGACGACGACCTCTATCTGGTCGGCACCTCCGAGGTCGCGCTCGCCGGCTACCACTCGGACGAGATCCTGGACGCCGACTCGCTGCCGCTGCGCTACGCGGGCTTCTCAGCGTGCTTCCGCCGCGAGGCCGGCTCGTACGGCAAGGACACCAAGGGCATCATCCGGGTGCACTGGTTCGACAAGGTGGAAATGTTTTCCTATGTCCCTGCCGACCAGGCGGAGGCCGAGCACCAGCGGCTGCTGGCGTGGGAGCGGGAGTTCCTCGATGCCCTGGAGCTCAGCTACCGCGTGATCGACGTGGCGGCCGGTGACCTCGGCTCCTCGGCGGTCCGCAAGTTCGACATCGAGGCCTGGTTCCCGTCCCAGTCGGCGTACCGCGAGCTCACCTCGACGTCGAACTGCACCACCTTTCAGGCTCGTCGCCTGAACATCCGGTCCCGCTCGAACGCCGAGGGCAAGTCGAGGGTGGAGCACGTCGCGACCCTGAACGGAACGCTGTGCGCGGTCGCTCGGACGATCGCCTGCCTGCTCGATCACCACCAGCGGCCCGATGGCTCCGTCTACGTCCCCGAAGCGCTGCGGCCCTACCTCGGCGGCCGCGAGTTGCTCACCCCGCCGGCCGGCCGATGACCTCGCGGCCTGCCCGCGTCCGGATGCTGGCCAGTGACCTCGACGGCACGCTGCTGCGTAGTGACAACACCGTCAGCGATGCCACCCGTGTGGCGCTGGCCGACGCCGAGAAGGCAGGCCTCATCATCGCGTTCGTCACGGGGCGGCCGCCCCGCTGGCTGCACGAGGTGGCGACCGAGACCGGGCACACTGGGGTGGCTGTCGGAGCGAACGGCGCGCTGACGTACGACCTGCACACCGAGACGGTGCTGGCCTCGCATGCCCTCGATCCCGAGATGCTGTCGCAGGTCACGACGGTGCTACGCGAGAAGATCCCCGGCGTCCGCTTCGCCATGGAGTACGGCTTGGAGTTCGCGTACGAGCCCGAGTACCGGCACGACTGGGAGATCACCCCCGCGCCGGGCGCTACCCGCACCGGACGCCAGATGCCCCCGGCCAGCGTCGTGGAGCTGGAGAACCTGCTCGACCGGCCGGCGGTCAAGCTGCTGGCAAAGGGGCGTGAGATGAAACCGGACGAGTTCATGGACCTGGTCGAGGTGCTGGTCGGTGAGCACGTCACCGTCACCAGGTCGGGCCATTCCGCGCTCGTCGAGATCTCGGCCACCGGCATCACGAAGGCCAGCGGGCTCGCCGCGCTCGCGGCCTCGCACGGGGTTGCGCGCGAGGAGGTCGCCGCGGTCGGGGACATGCCCAACGACGTGCCGATGCTGGAGTGGGCCGGGCATTCCTACGCCGTGGCGAATGCGCACCCGTCAGCCATTGCGGCCGCCGACACCGTCCTCACCGAGACGAACGACCAGGACGCGGTCGCCAAGCTCATCCGGTCCTTGCTCGCTTGAGGGTCCGCGCGACATTGTCCTGGAGTGCGTTGTCCCCAGCGCTCCAGGACAATGTCGAGCCCATCCGCTACGCTCGCCTCAACAGACTGCACGCGAAGTATGTACGGTCTATCAGTGGCATGCCAGCGTGCATTTAGGACCAGATGACGTTGTTCACAGACCTCACCCCCTAAGCTCGCAGTGCCACTCATCAGACACGTATCTGAGCGTCGGGGGTAGGGCGGGTGCGCAAGGCACTGAAATCGATACCGACGTGGACGCTGTGGGGCCAGCCCAAGCAAGCCGTCGTGGTACTCCTCGGAGTCGAACTACTTTCAGTCCTTCTGCCCTGGACGAGCACTACCAGCATCACGGCAGTCGATCTCGGGGAAGCCGCACTTCTCGCGTCGCTGAGTATCGCGTACTCCGTCTTCACCATCACGTGGGAGCGAATACGGGTCTTTCTACGAAACGGCGAAGATGGCCGTGCAACTTGTCCAAACTTGCTGGCAACCTGGACCTTCGCTGCGGCCGTGATGCTGCCTCTTCGACTGGCGATCCTGGTGACTGTGGCTAGCTCATTCGCCGATTGGCGCGCGCGTAACGTCGGTGGACAGACAAAGCTGTACCGATACGTGTACAGCACTGCGGCGGTGCTGCTTGCCGTCGCGACAGCAAGCAGCCTTCACAAGCTCGCACTGCCGTACGGTGCAGCGCTGCCACTCGCCGGGTTGGCGTACATGTCCGTGAACATCGGCCTGGTCGGCGTCGCAATCGCGTCCGTCGGCCAGTACGGCGCGCTGAAACCGCTTTTCAAACCCAGCACGTACCGGATCGAGGTGCTAACGCTGGCCATCGCCGGGGTGGAAGTGCTGATGACCTCCCTGCACATACCTTTGGTGGGGCTATCCCTTCCAGCAGCGGTCTTCATTCAGCGCAAGGCAGGCCGAACGGCGCTACGTGAGGCAGACGAACAAGCGGCGCCGATGGCCGAGCGGGTATGGGTTCATGTAGCCCGGGGCGTCGTCGCCGCGTCTGAGACAGTGTCCGTCCTGCGCATCGACACCAACGATCCACGGGCCGCCAGCGAGCTGGCCCGGATGCAGGCCGGCTGCGACGCGATCGGTTACTACGGCGGCGGCGCGGGTCTTGCCATCCTGCTGGTGGACTGCCCCGGCTCCAATGCCGACGCGCTGGCCGCGCGGATGCGATCAGCGCTGAGCCACGGAGGTGTTGAGGCACGGGTCGCCGTCGCGGCAAAGCCGCGCGACGGTCAGCGCCTGGAAGACCTGCTGGTGGTCACCGAAGCGGATCTGGTCACCTTCGATTCCGCGAATGATGCCCCGGAAGCGATTCCTCCACAGCCATAGAGTGAACTGCGGCGGGTACCGGCAAACCAAGGGTTTCGGCGGCAACGGCGTCGGCAAGGACGCCTCGGCCCCTGCTGCGCAGGTGCTCGATGTACTCCTCCGCCTGCTGCCGCTCGAGTGGCGTCAGGTCTGGTTCGGGTGCCGGTGTCACCAGCGGTTCGTCGGCGGCCTCATCCGCTGCGGAGGCGGCGACGGTCGCCTTGATGAAGGCGTCCAGCGCTCGGCGTTGAGCGAGACTGAGACGATTGGCCTCGGCCGGCGGAATCCACGGCTCATTGACGCCTGGCGGCAGCTGAGCCGCCGCCCGGAGTTCGCTCACGGACGCGCCGGGAAGCGCGTCGGCGAACGCCTGCAGAACCAGCTCGGGCGGATTGCGTGGGTGGTTGCCCGCGAGATAGCGATACACCGTCGCCCGGTCGACCACGCCGTGCAGCGCATCCACCACCTGCGGCTTGCGCCAGCTGGCCGGGATGTGGTCGTTGAGGTAGTCCGACAACGCGGTCACTGCGGTGTTCCTCTGGCTGGTCGGGGTCGGCAGGCAACCGAAGCGTAGACGGTGGCATGGCCAATCCGTACCCATTGCGTATATCCACGACGGCACGCTATCTTGGTCGCAGCGTAACTGAGACGTGCGACGCAAGCGACCTTCGATATCACCACGATAAAAGAGACGAACACCGAGAGGGCTGACCACCCTCGTCCAACCCCAGTGCCGCCGCGTACCGAGTGTCCCCTTAGGCGGCGGCGCTGGGCGTAGGAGAAGAGGTCCGCAGACCCAGTGGTGGTGGTTCACCGTGGGACCCGTGGGGACGGGGGTTGTGGTGGTGGGGCGCCAGGGGGAAGCCCCACCACCACGTCACGGTCGGCGGCCGTCCGCCCTAACCAGACCTGACCGAGAGGCGTTCATCCATGCGGGTACGCAGTCGGCAGACCCTCATCATGTGCCTGGAGGCACAGGGCTGGTCCGAGCGCGGCCTGGCGCGAGCGGCCAGCCTGGGCCATGCCACCATCAACCACCTCGTCACCGGTCGCCGGACGTCCTGCTCCGCCGAGACGGCTGAGTCCATCGCCCTCGCGCTGAACTGCCCCATCGGAGCGCTCTTCGCACCCGACAGCTAGAGCGCCCGACAGCTAGAGGTACTGGCCGGTCCCGTGCTCGCCGTCGCCCGGCATCATGCCGGGCATCCTCGCGGGACCGATCTGGCCCGGCAGTGCCCGCCCGCGCATCTGCTCCAGCTGGGCACGCGCGGCCATCTGCTGGGCGAACAATGCCGTCTGGATCCCGTGGAACAGGCCCTCCAGCCAACCCACCAACTGCGCCTGGGCGATCCGAAGCTCAGCCTCGCTGGGCACGTGCTCGTCATCGAAGGGCAGCGTCAGCCGGTCCAGCTCCTCGCGCAGCTCCGGTGCCAGGCCCGCCTCCAGCTCCTTGATGGACGACTGGTGGATCTCTTTCAGCCGTACCCGGCCGGCCTCGTCCAGCGGAGCGGCCCGCACCTCTTCGAGCAGCTGCTTGATCATGGTGCCGATTCGCATCACCTTGGCCGGCTGCTCGACCTGGGACATCACGTCCCGCTCGTGCTTACCGCCGCCGCCGTCCGGACCACCTTCGATCACGACGACGCCGTCGTCCGGCTCCCCGCCGGCGGGGAGGTCGTGCGGGCCGTCCGGGTCCTGAGCTGTCATCGATCCATCCTGCCCTAGATAGCGGGAAACCTGGTCAAAGAACTGGGCGTCGTTCATCGGGCACTCAACAGGACCTTGCCGATGTGGCTACTGTCCTCGATGATCCGGTGCGCCTCGGCCGCCTCGGCCATCGGCAGCACCTCGTGCACCACCGGCCGCACCTGACCGGCCTCGATCAGCGGCCAGACGGAAGCCTCGGTACCGGCCACGATCAGAGCCTTCTGCTCCAGCGGACGGGCTCGCAACGTCGCCGCGTAGATGCTGGCGCGCCTGGTCATCAGCGCCCCCAGATTGAGCTGGCCGACGGCGCCGCCCTGCATTCCGATCACCACCATCCGGCCACCCGTCGCCAGCGAGGCGACGTTGCCCTCGAGGTACCTCGCCCCGATGGTGTCCAGGATGACGTCGACCCCGGCGCCGTTCGTCTCGGCACGGATGACGTCGGCGAAGTCGGATTCCCGGTAGTTGATCGCGACGTCGGCGCCGAAGTCCCGGCAGGCCTGCAGCTTTGCCGCGCTGCCCGCGGTGGTGAACACCCGCGCACCCCGGGCATACGCGAGCTGAATCGCCATGGTGCCGATCCCGGAGCTGCCGCCGTGCACCAGAAATGCTTCGCCCGGCGCCAGATCCGCCGCCGGAGCCCTGTCGAACACCATCGACCACACCGTGCAGCTCACCTCGGGAAGCGCGGCCGCTGTCACCAGATCCACGCCGGACGGCACGTGCATGAGCTGAGCGGCCGGGACGGCGACCTGCTCGGCGTACCCGCCGCCGGTGAGCAGCGCGCACACCTCGTCACCGACCTGCCACCCCGTCACGCCCGCACCGAGCGCCGCGATCCGGCCGCTGCACTCCAGCCCGAGGGTTTCAGAGGCGCCGGGCGGCGGAGCGTAGTTTCCGGCGCGCTGCAGCAGGTCCGCACGGTTCACCGCGGTGGCGGCCACCTCGAGCAGGACCTCGCCGTCAGCCGGCTCGGGCACCGGCACGTCCTGATATGCGAGTACCTCGGGTCCGCCGGGTTCGGTGATGACGACAGCCTTCATGCCCTCGAACCTACCGGGGTCTCCTCGACGGCCACCGCCGAGGCAGCAGCACGGGGCTGTCTGCCGTGATTGCCGGAGTGCGGCAGGATAACGGGCATGACAATGGTGTCGGTGGGCGTGGGCCCCGTTTCAGAAGCTGAACTGGTCGCGGTCGCGCGAGGGGAGGCTCCGGTCGAGCTGGCCGCCGAGTCGCTGAGCGCGCTGCGGGACACCCGCGCGATCGTCGAGGCGCTGGCCGACGACATCGAGCCGCATTACGGCATCTCGACCGGGTTCGGGGCGCTGGCCACCAAACACATTCCGGTGCAGCGCCGCGCGCAGCTCCAGCGGTCCCTGGTCCGCTCACACGCTGCGGGCTCGGGCCCCGAGGTCGAGCGCGAGGTGGTCCGCTCGCTGATGCTGCTGCGGCTGTCCACTCTCGCCACGGGGCGGACCGGCGTGAAGGTGGACACCGCTCAGACGCTCGCGGCGCTGCTGAACGCCGGAATCACCCCGGTCGTGCGCGAGTACGGGTCCCTGGGCTGCTCAGGTGACCTCGCACCGCTGGCGCACGTCGCGCTGGCCCTGATGGGCGAGGGCGAGGTGCGCGACAGCCAGGGTGAGCTCCGCAGCGCCGAGCAGGCCATGGCCGCGGCGGACATCAAGCCGATCGCGCTGGCCGAGAAAGAGGGCCTGGCGCTGATCAACGGCACGGACGGGATGCTGGGCCAACTCCTGCTGGCGTGCGCCGACCTCGACCTGCTGCTGCGGACGGCCGACCTCTCTGCGGCCATGTCGATCGAGGCCATGCTGGGCACCGACCGGGTGTTCGCGGCCGACCTGCAGGCCCTGCGGCCCCAGCCGGGCCAGGCGGTGGCCGCGGCCAACATGCGAGCGCTGCTGGCCGGCTCCCCGATCGTGGCCTCGCACGCCGGCCCGGACTGCGTCTACGTCCAGGACGCCTACTCGATGCGGTGCGCGCCGCAGGTCGCCGGAGCTGCCCGCGACACCCTCGCGCACGCCCGGATGGTCGCGGGTTACGAGCTGCGCTCCGCCGTGGACAACCCGGTGATCACCCTGGACGGACGGGTCGAGTCCAACGGCAACTTCCACGGAGCGCCGGTCGGCTACGTCCTGGACTTCCTGGCGATCCCGGCCGCCGACGTCGCGAGCATGTCCGAGCGCCGGACCGACCGGATGCTGGACGTGGCCCGGTCCCGGGGCCTTCCGCCGTTCCTCACCGACGACGCCGGCGTGGACTCCGGGCACATGATCGCGCAGTACACCCAGGCCGCGGTCGTGTCGGAGCTCAAGCGGCTTGCCGTCCCGGCGTCGGTGGACTCCATCCCGTCCAGCGCGATGCAGGAGGACCACGTCTCGATGGGCTGGTCGGCTGCCCGCAAGCTCCGGCGATCGGTGGACGGGCTGACCCGGGTGCTGGCCATCGAGCTGCTGAGCGCCGCTCGCGCGCTGGACCTGCGCCGGCCACTGCAGCCGGGACCCGCCACCGGAGCGGTGGTAGCGGCGCTGCGGAAGTCCGTCCAGGGCCCCGGGCCGGACCGCTACCTCTCCCCAGAGATCGAGGCTGCCGTGGAGTTCGTCCGCTCGGGGACGGCCGTACGCGCCGCAAACTCCGGACTGGCCGAGGAACTGGCCTAGTCAGTTCGCGTAGTCGGCTGGCCCAGCTAGTGGCGGTGATTACACCGCGGTGCTGAAGGCCTGGGCGCGCATGGTGTCCAGCCCGGACACCAGCTCATCGACGCGCTCCCAGTCCGGGTCCGCACCGCACCGCAGCAGCCAGTTCGCCAGCATCCGGTGACCGCCCTGGGTCAGCACCGACTCGGGATGGAACTGGACGCCGTCGATCGGCAGGCTCCGGTGCCGCAGCGCCATCACCACCCCCGACGCGGTGCGCCCGGTCACCTCGATCTCGGCCGGCAGGGTCTCTTCGCGCACGGCCAGCGAGTGGTACCGGGTGGCGGTGAACGGCATGGGCAGGCCGGCCAGCACACCGAGGCCGGCATGCTGGACGTCGCTGGTCTTGCCGTGCAGCAGTTCCGGGGCGCGGTCCACGACCCCGCCGAACACGGCGGCGATGGCCTGGTGGCCGAGGCAGACGCCGAATACCGGCAGCTCGTGCTCGGCGGCGGCTCCGACCATCGCCATGCTGACGCCGGCGTCTTCGGGCGTGCCCGGTCCCGGTGAGATGAGTACCCCGTCTACGCCCAGGCCGGGCAGTTCGTCCGGCGTCACCGCGTCATTGCGCCGGACGACCACCTCGGTTCCGAGCTGGCCCAGGTACTGCACCAGGTTGTAGACGAAGCTGTCGTAGTTGTCGACGACCAGGATGCGGGTCACCGGTCCAGTGTCCACGCGGGCTTACTGGTTGACGGTGCCGGGGCCGGTGATGGGGTTGGCCGGAAGCCTCGGCTCGATGTACGGGAACACCACGAACAGCAGCAGTGCGGAGACCAGCGCGACGAGCACCAGGGCTTGCAGCAGGCGCAGCCCGGTCGCACCGGGCAGGTGCCGCCAGATCCAGACGTACATCTAGAGCGTCCCTCCTGCGAGTTCCTTGGGTAGCGCCGATCCCTTGTCGGGCACCGCGCGGGAGAGCACGGCATGCACGATCATGCGCTGGTCGGCGGCGTACTTGGGGTGGCACGTGGTCAGCGTGAGCAAGGCCCGGGTCGGCGTCGTGCCCGGGTGGTTGGGCACCGGGTCGATCACCTGGATCGCGCTCGGCGACACGATCTCGCGGCCGGGCACGCCCTGGGAGTCGACCACGTTCAGTGCGGCGTCGATGGCGTTGTTACGGCCGTCCCCGGCCGGCAGCTTGGTCGCCGCCGCGTACGCCTTCTGGTCACCGAGGACCTTGTAGACGTACCAGTTGGTCGCCGTCTGCACCACGATGGAGTCGCCGGGGTGCAGCTGATCGAGGTTCAGGAAGGGCTCGCCCTTGCCGACCCGGTGACCGGCCAAGGCGAAGTTGCCGACCTGACCGGGCAGCTGGCTCTTGCTGTAGTGGCCGGGGCCGAGCTCGAGATCGGAGTCCTTGGTGCCCTGCACGATCGTGCGGGCGAAGTCCTTGCCGAAATCTGGGATGTAGAGGTTGGCGAAGCCCTCGCCGGCGGGTAGCACGACCTGCCTGCCGCTAGGCAGGTTCAGCTTGTCCTCACCCCTGAGCGGGTCCAGCCCCTTTTTCCAGGCCGTCGCGAGCTTGCTGGAAACCTGGTCTTGCTTGTGGGCGGCGAACAGGTTGGACACCCAGATCTCGTAGACCACGAACAGCAGCAGGACGAGGCCCACCGACACCATGGTCTGCCCGATGCCCCGAAGCACGGTGCGGAGCGTGTCACCGCCACCCGGCGGACGGCCTCCCGGGCTCCCGGCGCTTCCGGTCGGCAGCTGGACGGGTGGGGGCGGCGGGGACTGGACCGCTGCCAGGCCTCCCGGCGCGGCCGAGCCCCGGGCGGAGAAGTCCCAACCACCCCTCGTCTGCTCGGTCATCCGTTTTCCAACTCTCTCGTCAGGGCTCTTTCACTCTCTCTCGTCAGGTTCACTGCTCTCCGCCCCGCTCGACCGCCCCCGCTCGACCGTCCCGCCGACGTCAGCGGCCCACCGTCGCGTAACTCAGCGTGACAGGAGCGTCGTATGCGGGGGCGGAAATCTTGCTCTTCGTATTCAGTTCGTAGCCCAGTCCGTAGGACGAGGCGTCCTTGCGGTACTGCCGTAGCCCGGACGACTGATCCAGCGCTGCCCGCATCGAGTCGACCGGTCCGATCGCACCAATGCTAAATGGAGGTGAAAAAACCCGCCCGTTAAGCAGGAGGGTACTGCCCACGCAGCGGACCGCACTGGTGGCGACGACGCGCTGGCCCATCACCACGATCGCCTCGGCGCCACCGGCCCACATCGCGTTCACCGCCGCCTGCATGTCGGACTGGTGGACGACCTCGGCGTTCGCCTTCTCGGGGTCCGTCTCGGGTTGACTGGGGTGGGCGTCGTCCAGCGTCAGGGTGATTCCCGGTCCGGACACCGCCACCAGGCCGGCCGGCAGTGACAGCTTGTCAGCGGCGGACTTGATGACCGAGATCCCGTTGTCGGACTGGGCGCGCTTGTTCGTCAGGGCCGCCACCTGGGACTGCAACTGCTTCACCGTTGCCTCGTCGGCGCCGGCCCTGGCCTCGGCCTGGCGGACCAGGTCCGCGACATCGGAGCGCCCGGCCGAGCGCAGGTCGGTTCCGCGAGCGGTATGGGCAGTGGTCGCGGCGAGCAAACCGGCGAGCAGGGCCACCACCGGCACCAGGAGCTGCCAGCTGCCGGAACGCCGGTTTGTGCCCTTCCGGTCGAACAGAGCCCTGGCGGACAGGCGTGTGAAAAGCGCCGGTGGAATACGGGTCATGCCGGCCTCCCCTGCCACCAGTGCCTGCGCGTGCCTACGGTCAGTGCGACGATTACGCTAGCTGCACCGTCCCCGCCGGTGTGCGCCGACGCCTGTCCTGGTACGGCTTCACAGCGTTTACAGTTCCGTTCTTTGAGGAGATTCCGTGCCGAAGTCCAAGGTTCGCAAGAAGACGCCCTACGCGCCGTCTCCGGCGGCCACGTCCAGCACTGCCGTGGGCGGGAAGGCCCTCAGGCCCAGCCCCGCCTGGTACCCCATCGTGATGGCAGCTTTCCTGGTCATCGGCCTGGCCTACATCGTCGTCTACTACATGGCGGCCCAGAGCATTCCGTTCATGAACAGCCTGGGAAGTTGGAACTTCGCCGTGGGCTTCGGCTTCCTGGTGGTCGGCCTCGGCATGGCAGTGCGCTGGCGCTGACAGAGTTATCCACAGCTTCTTCCACGCCTGTGATTACATCGGTGTAGTTCTCCCCAGCACCGTCCACACTGTGGACGAAGAGTGCCCTGCGGTCCTGCTCGATATCGGGCTCTCCACCCGGGAGCCGGCCGGCGCCGAACTCGCTGGTGCGGCCACGACGGCGGGGCCCGTCAGCTGCGTGCGGATGTTCTCGGCCCGCCACACCGCGACACCCACGAGCAGCACGAGCAGGGCGCCCAGGCTTGCCGCCTGAATTCGTTGCAGCTGGCCGGTGAGTGGCTTGCGGTCGAGTGACCACCCCAGCAGGGCCAGGGTGGCGAGGCCCCCGACGACGAAGCCGCCGATATGCCCGAGCTTGGAGATACCCGGCACCGAGAAGGTGAATACCAGGTTGATACCTACGGTGATGAGCAGCGATCGGGTATCGAACCCGACGATGCGCGACAGCACCAGAGCCGCGGCGAAGAGGCCGAAGATGGCACCGGACGCGCCGACGACCGGCTGCGAGAGGTTGCCGAACACCAGGATCGCGACCGACCCGCCAAGAGCTGAGAGCGCATAGACCGCCAGGAAGCGCCACCAGCCGAGCACCCTCTCCAGCGCGGGGCCCAGGGCGTACAGCGCCCACATGTTGAACAGGATGTGCAGTGGGCCGGCGTGCAGGAAGGCCGCTGTCACCAGGCGCGAGTAGTCGTGCTGGTACCCGACCAGCGCCGGTACCAGCTGCCAGTCGCTGAACAACTTGGTGCCGGTGTTGTCGACGAGATTGCCGCCCTGGCCGAGGCCCGTAACGAGATACACGATCACGTTGAGGGCGATCAGCGCCCAGGTGACGTACGGCCGCCCGGAGCTGACCGCGGCACCGACGGCCGTCCGGCCTCCGCGCACGGTGGCTGCCCCGGCCTTGACGTCGTCCGGGCACTGAAAGCCCACCGAGGCGGGGCGCTGGCACTCGGGGCAGATCGGACGGTTGCAGCGGACGCACCGCACGCCGGTGAGCCGGTCGGGGTGCCGGTAGCACCCCGCGAATCCATAGTTCGGGTCCGGTCCGGCGGGCGGTTGCGTCGGCTGCATGTCAGGACAACGGCTAGGCGTCGCTGATGGTTACCGAGTTGATCGTGATGTCGGTGACCGGACGGTCTGCCGCACCGGTGCGAGCCTTGCCGATCGCGTCCACCACCGCGCGGCTCTCGGCGTCTGCGACCTCACCGAAGATGGTGTGCTTGAAGTTCAGGTGCGGGGTCGCCACCGTCGTGATGAAGAACTGGCTGCCGTTGGTGTTCGGTCCGGCGTTGGCCATCGCGAAGAGGTACGGCCGGTCGAAGCTGAGCTCGGGGTGGAACTCGTCGCCGAAGTTGTAACCCGGACCGCCGGTGCCACGGCCCAGCGGGTCACCGCCCTGGATCATGAAGTTGTCGATGATCCGGTGGAAGATCGTTCCGTCGTACAGGTTCGCGGTGGTCTTCTGACGGGTGCGCGGGTCGGTCCACTCCTTGGCACCGGTGGCCAGGTCGACGAAGTTGGCCACCGTCTTCGGCGCGTGGTTGCCGAAGAGGTTGACCTTGATGTCACCGGCCGAGGTGTGCAGGGTGGCCGTCTTGGTTGCTGGGGCTGTCACGGAAAGAACTCCTGTCGTCGGAACGTGGGACGTGCTACTTGAATCTAGGGGCAATCGTCCGCGCGAGATTCAGCGCGTTCAGTGCGGGGTAGGGCTGCTGGGTCCGGACCGTCACCACCGTGCTGTCCTTGACGAAGACGCACAGCCAGGCGTTGGTGCCCTGCAGGGGCTTCTGGAACGCCACCGCGCCGTCGCCGATGGCGGGATCCGACTGCACCTCCGGATGGCCCTTCGCGGACCCGACCATCGCGTTGTAGGCCTGCACCCTGGTCTTGAACGTCGCCACGTCGATCTCGCCGATCACCGTGTTCACGTCGTACTGGAAGTAGAACCGACAGCCGACCGGCTTGGTCTGCAGCAGCGTGACCCGGCCGACCCGGTCCCCCTCGCCGTCGGCGAAGTCCTGGTCGGAGATGTACGGGCAGGTGCCGTCGACCTCCTTCACACCACTGGGGGTGCCGAGCGACGGCTCGGGCGTGGTCATGGTCGTGCTGCGAGGCGCGGTGCTCTGTTCACCTGCGCCACCACCGAGGCCACCGCCGTTGTCGTCGGACGTCGGTGAGCTGCTGGCCGACGAAACCGGTGCTGGGGCCGCCGTGGTGGCGGCGCTCGTACAGCCGGCCAGCAGCCCGGACAGCACCACGCCGGTGCGGAGCAAGTTCGCTCGGGTTCTCGCCTTGTTTGTCAACGCAGGCGCCCTCGGCACGGCTGTTATCGCCTTCGCGGCCGCAATCACCGCGGTCGCCGCACGGCAACGTCGGCTGCCGCCTCGGCCAGCGAGTCATCCAGCGGTTCGAGTACGGGGTCGAGCCCGCGCCGGACGAGCGCCCGGCTGAGCAGCTCGTCGGCGAACGCGGGGCTCTTGGCCAGTACCGGGCCGTGCAGGTAGGTGCCGAAGACGTTGTCGCGTACGGCGCCCTCGGTCAGGTCGCTGCCGTTGTTGCCGCGCCCGCTGACCGTCCTGCCGAGCGGCTTGACGTCCCCGCCGAGTTCGGTGAGGCCGCTGTGGTTCTCGAACCCGACCAGCCGGCCCCACGTGGTGTCGATGTGGTTGTTACCGATCAGCCGCGAGTCAGACCCCTTGGTGACGACGTCGAGCACGCTGACGCCCTCGATGCGGTCCCCGTCCTTCGTCAGGAACTCATGCCCCAGCATCTGGTACGTGCCGCAGATCGTCAGCATCACCAGGTCGTCGTCGGCCATCGCACGCAGGGTCGGGCCACGGCTGACGAAGTCCCGTCCGATGTCGCCCTGAGCCGCGTCCTGGCCGCCGCCACCCAGCAGGATGTCGGCGTCGGCGGGCAGTGGATCGCCGACGTTGATCGGCACCACCTTCGCTTCCAGCCCGCGCCACTCCAGCCGCTTGCGCAGGACGAGGACGTTGCCGGTGTCGCCGTAGATGTTCATCTCGCGCGGGTACAGGTGCACCAGCGTCAGGGCGCTCATGCCGTCACCGCCTCTGTGTTGGTGTTGGTGGCGCCGCTCAACTTCGTGAGTACCTGATGGAGCTGCCACATGGCGGTGTACGTCGAGAAGACCACCACCGTGTCGCCGTGTTTCACCTGCAGCGAGGCGCGCGCGACCGCGCCGGCCAGCTCGGGCTCGACCTGGTCGGCCGTCACGCCGTCATAGTGCAGCCTGACGGCCATGTCGGCCGCGCGTGTTCCCGAGGTCACCAGCCAGCCGGATTTGCCTTGCAAGGCCTGGGCGAACTCGACGTCCCACAGCCACGACATGTCGCGGCCGTCGGCGTAATCGTCGTTGATGGCGATGACGGTCGCGGCCGGACGCAGGCCGTCGACGGTGCGCAGCGACTGCCGGAAGCCGGCTGGGTTCTTCACCAGCTGCAGGACGACGCGGCGCCCGTTGAGCTGGAAGGACTGACCCCGGCCGAACGCCGGCTCGACGGACCGCAGACCTGCGGCGACGACGTCGGCACCCAGCCCCAGCGTCAACGCCAGGGCCGCCGCTCCTGCCGCGTTCTGAGCGTTGTGCGCACCCTCGGCCCGGAGTGTGATGCGCTCGACCGCATCACCGATGCGCAGCGTGAGCTCGGTGCTGATTCCCAAGTCCACGTCGAGCAATTCGGCGCTGGCCGCGACGCTCGACAGTGCGATGTCACCGCCGTACATCTCTTCGTCCGTCGGAAAGAGCTCGCGCAGGGACGGCGCCACGCCGAAATAGCTGACCTCGGCGCTCAGGCCGCTCGCCAGGGCAACCAACCGGGGGTCGTCGCGGTTCAGGACGACGTCACCGGTGGTCAGGCCGGCCACCGTGCCCAGCAACCGAGCGGTGGTATCGATCTCGCCGAATCGATCAAGTTGATCCCGCAGCACATTGAGCAGTAGTAGCCGTTTGGGCTGGTGTACCTGACAGAACAGCACGGCATGCGCCTCGTCGAGCTCGAAGACGGCGACATCGGCCGGCGTGCGCCCGAGCCAGTCAGAGTGCTGCACCACCGCGGTGATCGTGCCTCGGACGAAGTTGCCGCCGGTGTCGTTGGTCAGCACCCGGTAGCGCCGCGCCAGCACCGTCGCCACCATCTTCGTCGTGGTCGTCTTGCCATTGGTGCCGCTGACCACGATGACGCCCTCAGGCAACCGGGCGAGCCTGCGCGACAGGAACCGGGGAAACACCTTCTCGACCACCAGGCCGGGAAGCGCGGTGCCGCGCCGCCCGAGTGCGCGCAACGCAAGCAGGGTCAGCTTGCCGAGCCAGATCGCGAGGATATCCATGGTGCTGTCAGGCTACCCAGTGTGACTGACAGCCATGACGAGCGCAGCGTGGTGGCTTCGTTTCCGGCGCGACGAGCGCAGGCCGTCAGCCCTGGGCTGTCGGTGTGACAGCGGTGATGGTGCCCTGAGCTACCGCGACGAGGCTCTCTTCCTCACCCGTGCTCGAATAGACCAGGCACTGACACACCGCCTGCCGGCGCCCCACCGAGAGCGCGTTCGCGCGGGCGACCAGCTTCTCGCCCTTGGCCGGTGCGACGTAATTGATCTTGAACTCGGAGGTCAGGGCGTCCCCGCCGAGTGACATACCGCCCGCGAAGGTCAGGGCGTTGTCGGCGAGATAGCTGAGCACGCCGCCGTGCGCGTAGCCGTGTTGCTGCTGAAGCGCTTTCTGCATGGTTATCGATATCTCGGCCCAGTCCTCGCCGATTCCGGTGAGTTCCGCTCCGAGCAGCGCGGTGAAGGGTTGGGCCGCGAAGATCTCTCTTGCGACGGCGGTGATCTCAGGCATCGCCTGCCAACGTCCTCTCGGTGCTCGATCGATCCAGTCGCTGGTCGATGTTGTCCTGGAACATTGCCAACAGACCTTCCGCTAGGCCTAGCGTGTGATGTGTGTTCGCGCCGCGGACGAGGTTCTTCTGGATATCCTCGGCGATCGCGAAATCCTCGTCACCGAAGACCGTGTCGTTGGTGAATACGAATCGCTTTTCGAGCGCGGCCTGACCGGCTGGCCCCACGAAATCTTCGGCCCGGTAGAGCATCTCATGGGTCCAGATGGATTGGTTCGGTGAAAGCGGATAGAAGATGTTTATCGACACGTAGTCGGGATGCATGATGAAGAACGTGTTCGGAAAGAAGCTGTAATACACCGACGCGTAGTCCAGGATCTGCCACTCGTCCTCCGGCTTGAGGTGCACGTCCTCGACGTTGGTGCGAGCCGCCGACAAGCGGATGTGCGGCCCGGACTCGTCATGGGCGATGGCGCCCTTGCGAAACGCCGCTGACAGCGTGTGCCGGTGCAGGTGGGGGACGTGGTAGCCCTCCAGATAGGTCTGGATCAGCAGCTTCCAGTTGGCATTCTTGACCACCTTCGTCTTCTTGTACTGAACCAGGGATTCCACGCCGAAGTCGACCAGGTCCTGATAGAAATCACCGAGAAAGGACCGGACGTCCAGGGGCGTACCCGGCGTGCGCCCGATCCACACCAGACCGCCGGCCTCGGCCACCGGCAGCTCGACGAGACCATGGGCACAGGTATCCAGGCCAGGAAAGTCACGCGACCGGGTGATGCCCTTGAGGGTTCCGTCGAGGCCATACACCCAGCCGTGGAATGGGCACACAAAGGCTTTGGTGGTTCCGCTCCGCTCCGCGGTGAGTTCAGCACCACGGTGGCGACATTGGTTGAAGAACCCGCGAAGAACCCCGTCCGCGCCTCTGACCACCACATACGGGAAGTCGTCCCAATCGCTTCTGACGAACGTTCCCGGTTCACGTAGGGTGGCGACGTTGCCGACGACGAGCGGAAATGCCGAGAAGGTCGACGCCAACTCTTGTCGGAACAGCTCGGCGTCGGTGTACTTGGTCACCGGAATGGTGACGACGTCGTCGAGCATCTTATCGTCGCGCTTCTCCTCCCGCAGGCAGAGAAGTCGCTTGAGAATCGACACCTGTTCGTCGTGATTCATCGTCCTGCCCCTTCGTAGGCTGCCGTGCGACCAGGTGTGCTGGAATCATCGAGCGGGATGCGCGGCCCATGGGGGCCAGCACCTGAGGCGCGTATGCAGAACTGGGTGATGTCCTCGACCACGGCATCGGTCAGCTGTGGGAACTCGGTCCGGATCGGATTCAGCGGGCCGACCAGGGTTTCTGAGATAGCACCGACAAGCGCACGCGAGGTCGTGAGCACGCTTTGCGGCGGGAACGTCGCGGTGAGCACTCCGCGCTCGATGATCTCGGCGGTCAGGCGGACGTACTGCTCCCGGTAGGCCAGCCGTTGGCGCTCGACGGCGGGTGACACCGGCTCGAAGAGAAGGGACCACGAAAGACGTGGTGCGGCCAATGCCCTCGTCGCGAACATCTGGACGAGTACGCGGAGCTTCCCGGCGGCGTCGGTGGCGGTGGCGAGCCCCGCCTCGACTGCCGCCAGCTCCTTGCCCGCGCAGGCAGCGAAGACCTCGGCGTGCAAGGTCTCGACGTCCTGGAAATAGGAGTAGACCGATCCAACGCTCACCCCGCTGGCTACCGCGACGGGACGGATCTTGGCAGCGCTGAATCCGTACTGGCGGACGATGCGCTGCGCGGCGGACAGGATGTCGTCGCGGCGGCGATCCAGGCGCGACTGCTCGTTCGACGTCTTGCGATACACCAGGCACGCACCACCAAGAGTTGAACTGCGGTTCGACGCACATTACTTGGTGGCTCTCGCCCTGTAAAGGCGACTTTGTCCGCCTGGCTAGTGCTGGTCCGATCCTGTGGACCGCCGCTGGAACCGCAGCACAAGGACACCCGAGGTTGTGCGAGGCTGCCAAGTGTGATGCTGACTAATGACGAGATCCACACCCTCGTGCCGTTCACCGGCTTTGTTGGGGTGACCTACACCGAGATCACCAAGGAGCGGGTGGTGGCGACCCTCGAGGTGACGCACGAGCGGAGCACCATCGGGGGTTCACTGCACGGCGGAGCGCAGATGACCCTCGCCGACTCGGCGGCGGCGCTGGCAGCGGCCAACCTGCCCGAGGGGGCTACCGGCACGGTGACCATCGACTCGATGACGCACTTTCTCGGCGCGGCTCGCAGCGGGCGGGTCACCGCCACCGCCCGCGCACTGCACGTCGGCCGGACGACGATCGTCCTGGAGGTCGACCTCACGGCCGAGTCGGGAAAGCTGATCGCCCGGACGACGCAGGTGCAAGCCGTGCTCACCGCGCGGCCCTGACGAGTCACAATCTCTCAAAACGCGTAGGCAGCCCTGTTCGCTGTCACGGCAGGTTTTCCGGCGTCGTCGCAGCGATCTGAGCGCGGTTGCCGTTGGTGTTCATCCGATACGGGGCGTGCAACGCGGACCGGATGCATCAGGCTCTGAGCCGGTCGGGACGTATTCGTCGATGGTCCGGCCAGTGGCATGGCTGCAACACCACGTGGTCTTGCCGGTCGCGCTCGGCCCCTCGACGGCGATGATCACCGTCACCGGAGACGTGTGGACGGAGTGGAGACGAGGGGAATCGAACCCCTAACCCCTGCCTTGCAAAGGCAGTGCTCTGCCAATTGAGCTACGTCCCCCGAGGGAAGATCTGATCCTAGCGGGCACCAGGGCTCAGGGGCGGGTTGCATGCTTCCAGACGTCGCCGCTGTCCTGGCCCTTCTTGCGCTTGAGTGCGTACTGGACACCGGCCGCAGCGGCTACGAGAGCGAGCAACTTCTTCACGGGGTCCCCCTGTGTGAAATTTGGGCGTACCGTCCCACGTCGCCGTGGTCACGCTGTCTACCGTGCTGATCGTGCTGTGCAGAGTGGGCCTAGGAGGACTTGAACCTCCGGCCTCATCCTTATCAGGGATGCGCTCTAACCATCTGAGCTATAGGCCCGTCACCTGTCGGACACTTGCGTGCCGGACATGCGAGAGCTGACTCTACCGGTTGGGAATCCGCGGACTCAACCGACCCCGGCTACTCCCGCTCCGACAGGGTCACCTCGACACCGCCGACCAGATCGGCGCACAGATTGTAAATCATCGACCCGATGGTGCTCATCGCGACGAACAGCACGATGTTCACCGCGCCGATGAGGAACGCCCCGCCGAACACCAGGGAGGGGGTCACCACGTCGCCGGTCTTGGCGTCACCGGAGATGGTGTGCACGGTGTCGTTGATCTTGCCGAACACGCCGGCGAAGTCCAGCACCGAGTACAGCACGCCAATCATGATCAGCCAGACGAAGAACAACACGATCGCCAGCACACACGAGAACTTGAAGACGGAGTACACGTTCAGGTGGCTGAGGGTCAGCCGAGCCCGCCGTGGCTGCCGAGCGCCCCGTCCCGAGGACGCCCGCGAGGACGACCCGGCACTTGACTCCGAGTCGCCGGCAGCGGTCCGTGAACTGACCGGAGTAGCCGTGGTGGTGGCATTGGCGGCGTACCGGCCGGGTTGCGAACCGTCATCGGCCGAAGCGCCCCGCCCCGAAGACGGAGTGGTGGCTGACCAGCCGTCAGATCGCTGGCCGGCGCCCTGAGTCGGCGTGCTCACCTTGGGAAGCGTCGTGGTGTCCTGATCGGCCCTGATGCCACTCGCGCTACCGGGAGCGGTCGGTGGCTGGTAGCCCTCGGTCATCGCGTGCTACTCCTGCTCCTCGGGTTCGTCGGCATTTCGGGCGATCGAAACCAGGTTGACACCCTCCGGCAGATTCATCAGACGCACACCCATCGTCTGACGCTGCGCTCGCCGTACCTGTCCTGCCGACGTCCGAATCACGACGCCATCAGACGTGATCGCGTACACCTCATCTTCTGGCCGGACGCTCATCGCGCCGACCAGCGCACCTCTCGTCGAGACTATACGCGCGGTCAGAACGCCCTTTCCGCCGCGACCTTGGATCGGATACTCCTCCACCTTGGTCCGCTTGGCGAAACCACCATCGGTCGCGATCAGGATTTCCATGCCATCCTGGACGACCTCCATGGCCAGCAGTTCGTCCACGCCGGAGAACCTCATACCGATGACGCCGGATGTCGCACGTCCCATCGGACGGAGCGTGTCGTCGTCGGCCTTGAAGCGGATGGACTGAGCCAGCTTGCTGACCAGCAGCAGATCGTCGTCCGGCGAGATGAGCGCGGCGTCGATCAACTCGTCCTCTTCACGTAGGTTGATGGCCACGATGCCGCCGGAGCGGTTGGAGTCGAACTCGGTCAGCTTGGTCTTCTTGACCAGACCCGACTTGGTGGCCAGCACCAGGTACGGTGCCACCTCGTAATTCTTGATGGTGATGACCTCGGCGATGTGCTCGTCCGGCTGGAAGGCCAGCAGGTTCGCCACGTGCTGGCCGCGGGCGTTGCGGTTCGCCTCAGGCAGATCGTAGGTCTTGGTGCGGTACACCCGTCCCTTGTTGGTGAAGAACAGGATCCAGTCGTGCGTCGAGCAGACGAAGAAGTGCGCGACGAGGTCGTCGGTCTTTAGTGCCGCGCCCTGCACGCCCTTGCCGCCGCGCCGTTGCGAGCGGTACAGGTCGGTCTTCGTCCGCTTGGCGTAGCCCGTCCGGGTGATCGTGACCACGACATCCTCGGCCGCGATGAGGTCTTCCATCGACATGTCGCCGTCGTAGGCGATCAGCCGGGTGCGGCGACCGTCGCCGTACTTGTCCACGATCTCGTTGAGTTCGTCGCGAATGATCTGGCGCTGGCGCCCGGGCTTGGCCAGGATGTCCTTGAAGTCGGCGATCTTCGCCTCGATCTCGGCCGCCTCTTCTTGGATCCGCAACCGCTCCAGCGCTGCCAGTCGGCGCAGCTGCAGGTCGAGGATCGCTACCGCCTGGATCTCGTCGATGTCGAGCAGTTCCATCAGACCGGTGCGGGCCGCATCCGCAGAGGCGGCACCACGAATCAGGGCGATCACCGCGTCGAGGGCGTCCAGCGCCTTGAGCAGCGCGCGCAGGATATGAGCCCGCTCCTCGGCCTTGCGCAGCCGGTACTGCGTGCGCCGGACGATGACCTCGACCTGATGGGTCACGTAATAGGACACGATCTGGTCCAGCCGCAGCGTCCGGGGGACGCCGTCGACGATCGCGAGGTTCGTGACCCCGAAGGTCGTCTGCAGCTGGGTGTGCTTGTAGAGGTTGTTCAGCACGACCTTGGCGACCGCGTCCCGCTTCAGCGTGACGACGATGCGCATGCCGATCCGGTCGGAGGACTCGTCGTTGATGTCGGCGATCCCGCCCACCTTCGCCTCTTTGGCGAGGTCGGCGATGTTGGCCACGAGGTTGTCGGGGTTGACCTGGTACGGCAACTCCGTGATGACCAGGATCGTCCGGCCGCGGCTGTCCTCTTCGACGGTGACCACCGCACGCATCCGGATCGAGCCACGCCCGGTGCGGTAGGCCTCTTCGATGCCATCACGTCCGACGATGAGGCCCCTGGTCGGAAAGTCTGGACCGGGAATGTCACGCATGAGCTGCTCGAGTAGCTCTTCGGAAGTGGCATCGGGGTGATCCAGCGCCCAGGTAACACCGGCCGCGACCTCGCGGAGGTTGTGCGGCGGCAGGTTGGTGGCCATACCGACGGCGATACCGCCGCCACCGTTGACCAGCAGGTTCGGAATGCGGGACGGCAGGACGACCGGCTCCTGCGACCGGCCGTCGTAGTTCGGCTTAAAGTCGACGGTATCTTCGTCGATGTCGCGCAGCATGTCCATCGCCAGCGGCGTCAGGCGCGCCTCGGTGTTGTGCGACACGAAGCCGTTGGTGAGAAACGCGTGGTCGGTGGAGTCCACCCGCAGCGAGTACACGGCCTGGACGCCGGACTCGACGATGGAACTCACCGGTGCCAGCGAGAACTGCCGCGGGTCGCCGCCGTCGTCCGGCAGGTGCCGGGCGGGATCGGAGCGGTAGGCGGCAGTGATGTCCGGAAGCATCGGCAGCGCGCTCGCCCAACTCTGCTGATCCGATTCCGGACGGCGAAGCACCAGGACGTCACGGTGTGAGATCTCGCCGAGCAGCTTCCACATCAGCGTCGGGACGTCGTGCACCCGTCCGACGACCAGCAACGGGTGGTTCTCGGTCGCGGTCACCGAGTGCCCGCCGGCCGTCACCGTCAGGACCGGATGCTCACCGGAGTGGTGGAACGCGCTGACTCGAACCGGAGCGCCGTCGCGGCCGATGACCTTGAAGTCGACCTCGGTGGTGCTGTCCGAGGCGGCATCGGGCACCAGTTCGGCGATCGGGGTGTCGCCGTCCGGCGTCACGACCAGGGTGTCGCCCACCACGCAGTACCGCATGGCCGCCGCCGGGTCGTTGCCGGGCGACCCGAAGTTGCCCTGTCCGTCGATCAGCGGCGCGCGCATGGACCACGGCTGCGACAAGCGGACGAGGGTGTCATAGATCGAGGTGTCACCGTGCGGGTGGTAGTTACCCATCACGTCGCCGACGACGCGCGAGCACTTCACGTGGCCGCGGTCGGGCCGGTATCCACTGTCGTACATGGCGTAGAGCACGCGCCGGTGCACCGGCTTGAGACCGTCCCGGACGTCGGGCAGGGCCCGCGCGACGATCACGCTCATCGCGTAGTCGAGGAAGCTGCGTTGCATTTCCAGCTGGATATCGACCGGCTCTATCCGATCGCCAGTGGATGGTGGCGGCGGAGTCTCAGTCATGGTGACCTTTCGTTCTAAGGCAGTTCAGAGCGCCGGACAGAAAGCCTTGATGCCGTCGAGTTCCCGCGGAACCCGGCGGCAACGGACGGCGGCTCTAGATATCGAGGAAGCGGACGTCTTTGGCGTTGTTGACGATGAAGGACCGGCGCGCTTCGACGTCATCGCCCATCAATACCGAGAACAAGGAGTCGGCGGTCGCCGCGTCGTCCAGGGTGACCCGGAGCAGGACGCGGGTGGCCGGATCCATCGTGGTTTCCCACAGCTCGGTCGCGTTCATCTCACCGAGGCCCTTGTAACGCTGGATGGAGTCGCCGGCCGCACGCCGACGTCCCGCGGACTCGCCGGCCTCGATCAAGCCGTCACGCTCGCGGTCGGAATACGCAAAATCCGGCTCGCCCTTGGACCACTTGATCTTGTACAGCGGCGGTTGCGAGAGGAAGACGCGCCCATTTTCGATCAGCGGGCGCATGAAGCGGAACAGCAGGGTCAACAACAGTGTGGTGATGTGCTGGCCGTCCACATCGGCGTCGGCCATCAGCACGATCTTGTGATAGCGCAGCTTCGTCAGATCGAAATCGTCGTGGATACCCGTGCCCAGTGCAGTGATCAGCGACTGCACCTCGGTGTTCTTCAGCACCCGGTCGATGCGTGCCTTCTCGACGTTGATGATCTTTCCGCGAATGGGCAGGATCGCCTGGTACATCGAGTCCCGCCCGGACTTGGCCGAGCCACCCGCCGAGTCACCCTCGACAATGTAGATCTCGCTCTTCTCGGGATCGGTCGACCGGCAGTCCGCCAATTTGCCCGGCAGCCCCATGGTGTCCAGGGCGTTCTTGCGGGCCAGCTTGCGAGCTTGCTGCGCAGCCTTGCGGGCACGTGCCGCCGAGGCCGCCTTGTTGACGATGGTCCGGCCCTCGGCGGGATTGCGCTCGAACCAATCGGTCAGCCACTCGTTACAGACCTTCTGGATGAACGATTTTGCCTCGGAATTGCCGAGCTTCGTCTTTGTCTGGCCCTCGAATTGCGGCTCTGCCATCTTGATCGAGATGATCGCCGCCAAGCCTTCGCGGATATCGTCACCGGTCAGCTTGTCCTCGGTGGGCTTGAAGATCTTCTTCTCGGTGGCCCACTTGTTGACCACCGTCGTGAGCGCCGAGCGGAAGCCCTCTTCGTGGGTGCCGCCCTCATGGGTGTTGATGGTGTTGGCGAAGGTATAGACCGACTCGCCGTAGGACTCGTTCCACTGCAGCGCTATCTCGGCCGACATGCGCTGGGCCTTGTCCTCGGCCTCGAAATAGACCACGGAGTTGTGGATCGGTGATTTCGTCGCGTTCAGATGCTTGACGAAGTCGGCGATGCCGTTCTCGTAGTAGTACTTGACCTCGCGGGCCTCGTGCTCACCGCCCCGCTCGTCCTTGATGATGATGGTCAGCCGCTTGTTCAGGAACGCCATCTCTTGCAGCCGACTGATGATCGTCTGATACGAGAACTCGACCGTCTCGAAGATGTTGACGTCCGGCCAGAACGTGACGGTCGTTCCGGTCTCGTTGCTCGGCTCACCCTTGTCCAGCGGAGCCGCCGGCTTCTGGTTGACGTAGGGCTGGCGCCAGACGTGGCCCTCACGCCTGATCTCGACCTCGAGCCGGGAGGACAGCGCGTTCACCACCGAGATGCCGACGCCGTGCAGGCCGCCGGAGACCGCGTAGGAGTCGCTGTCGAACTTTCCGCCCGCGTGCAGGATGGTCAGGATCACCTCGACGGCCGGCTTCTTCTGAGCGGTGTTCATACCGACCGGCATTCCACGGCCGTTGTCGACGACCCGGACACCGCCGTCAGCGAGCAGAGTGACCTCGATGCGATCGCAGAAGCCAGCCAGCGCCTCATCGACGGAGTTGTCGACGACCTCCCACACGAGGTGGTGCAGACCGCGCTCGCCCGTCGAGCCGATGTACATACCGGGGCGTTTACGGACAGCTTCCAGGCCTTCGAGGACCGTGATCGAATCTGCTCCGTAGGAAGACGCAGTCTTAGCCGCCACTCGGTACTCCTTCGTCTGGGCGTGCAGTGCGGGTGGGCGTACGGTGCGGGATGCTCGTGCCGCGGGGCTCTCAACGCCATTCTGAGCCCCCACCCGTGGGATCGACCTCATCAGTCTACTGGTGCCACTGACGTTCCGGTGCCGCGCAACACCCCTGGTGGCGACACAGAGCGATTTTGCGGCGCCGGGTGACTCGGGATACGAGCGCCATCGGAATGAAACCGCGGCGGCTCACCAAGGGTGTCTGCCGGGACGCTTCAGCCGGGTCAGCCGTAGGTGTCGCGGGCGCCGCGGCCGCCACGCATCGACCAGGGGCCGTGCTTCCACGATGGCGCGGAAGGTCCCGAGATGATCAGTTTGCGCACCATACCGGCGGGAAGTTCGCGAGAGATCCTGCCCAGGATCTGCGGTGCCATCAAGCGCAACTGGGTGGCCCAGGCCGTCGACTCCGCCGTGATCCGCAGCTCGGCGTCGACCAGGCTGACCGGATGGCAGCGACCGGCGATCTCCGGGCCCACCACCGAAGCCCACTGGCTCATCAGCCTCGCCTCCGCGAGCGGCGCGACCCAACCGAGCTCGCCGAACGAGGTGCCCACGATGTCGCCGAGCCGTGCCGGGTCCCGGCCGTCCGGCCGGGCACCGCTGTAGCCACCCGCCTGTGCGGCATTGCGCCGTCGGCGAGTGGCAAAGCTGCCGCGCCCTCGCGCGCCAGGCCGTCCGGATGACATCGCCCGCGCTGAGCGCAGCGCTCCTGACACCATGTCGCCCTGCTCCACAGCAGCATCCGCTTCTGTGGATAAGTCGTCTGATTCTGGGGGTAACTCTTCACCAGCCCCGGTAGAACGGTCACTGTCGCGATGGGTATCTTTTTCGTCGCTGTCACCTGACACGGCGCACCTCGCCGTCGCCGACGTCGTAGCGCGCTCCGGTCAGCAGCACCGGCACGTCCGCGATCTCAGCGGCAGAGATCAACACCTGCTCCGCCTTGCCGGCGATCGCGGCCAACTGGTCACGCCTGGTGGCATCGAGTTCGGCGAAGACATCGTCGAGGATCAGCACCGGTTCGGCACCGTCGGAGGACAGCAGGTCATAGCAGGCGAGCCGGAGGGCGAGCGCCGCTGACCATCCCTCGCCGTGGCTGGCATAGCCGCGCAGCGGCAACTCGTTCAGGCCGAGGTCCAGGTCGTCGCGGTGCGGACCCACCAGGTTCACGCCACGTTCGATCTCTTGCGGGCGCGCTCGTGCCAACTCCGCCAGCAATGCTGCGGACAGGACCGAGGTCTCAGGAATCACAGCGGTGTCATTAGGCAGGGACGCAGCAACCGAGCTGACATAACGAAGGGCCAGCCGGCCACTGGTGGGAGCGAGGTCGGCATAGGCCCGGACGGCATAGGGCGTCAGCGTGGCCACCAACTCCAGCCGCGCCGCGAGCAGCTCCGCGCCGTGCTCGGCCAGGTGACCGTCCCAGACGTCCAGGGTCCGAAGGTCGCCGCTGCCACCAGCCCGGCGAGCGGCGCCCGCGGTCTTGAGCAGGGCGGCCCGCTGCTTGAGAACCCGTTCGTAATCGGCACGGACGCCGGCCAGCCGCGGGGCACGCTGCACCAGCACGTCGTCGAGAAACCGGCGGCGCTCGGACGGATCACCACGAACGATGGCCAGATCCTCCGGTGAGAACAGGACCGTGCGCAGGCCACCGAGAATGTCGCGAGGCCGGGGCACCGGACTGCGATTGAGCTTCGCCCGGTTGGCCCGGCCCGCGGTGATCTCGACCTCCAGTACGAGCTGGCGGCCGCCGGAGACCACCGCGGCCTGCACCACTGCCCGCTCCGCGCCGGCTCGGATCAGCGGAGCATCGGCCGCCACCCGGTGACTGCCGAGGGTGGCCAGGTACCCGAGCGCCTCGAGGAGGTTGGTCTTGCCCTGGCCGTTCGCGCCGACCAGCACACTGGCCCCAGGCTCGAAGGCCACATCGGCTCGGGGCCAGCTACGGAAGTCGGCGACGCTCAGGTGTTCGACATACATCGAGAGAGGCGTCCGCAGTGGGGATCAGCGGGAACCGGGTGCGATGGCGTCGGATGCCGAGACCGATCCGGCTGTCTCCACGGCGTGGCCGCCGAACTGGTTGCGCAGAGCGGCCACCATCTTCATGGCGGGTGAATCGTCCTGCCGCGAGGCGAAGCGGGCGAACAGCGCGGCGGTGATCACCGGCAACGGCACGGCGTTGTCGATGGCGGCCTCGACCGTCCACCGGCCCTCGCCGGAGTCCTCGGCGTACCCGCGCAGCTTGCTCAACCCGGGGTCGGACTCGAGCGCGAGCACCGCGAGGTCGAGCAGCCAGGACCGGATGACCGTGCCTTGCTGCCAGGACTTGATGGTTTCGGTGACGTTCTCGATCAACGGCGACGCGGCCATCAGCTCGTAGCCTTCGGCGTAGGCCTGCATCATGCCGTACTCGATGCCGTTGTGGACCATCTTCGCGAAGTGACCGGCACCGACAGTGGGGCCGGCGTGTACGAAGCCGCCCTCACCCTCGGGCTTCAGGGCATCGAACACCGGCTGGATCCGGGCGACATTCTCCGGCGCCCCACCCACCATCAGCGCGTAGCCGTTCTTCAGGCCCCATACGCCGCCGGACACGCCCGCGTCGACGAAGCCGATCCCCTTCGCGCCGAGCTCCTCGGCATGCCGGGCGTCATCGGTGTACTTGGAGTTGCCACCGTCGATGACGATGTCACCTTCGCTGAGCAGGTCGCCCAGGGCATTGACGGTCTGGTCGGTCGGACCCCCCGCGGGCACCATGACCCAGACGGCTCGGGGGGCGGACAGCTTCTGCACCAGCTCTTCGAGGGAGGCCACGTCCCGCGCCGAGGCGGGCGACCGGTCGAAGCCGACGACGGTGTGGCCACCGTCGCGGATTCGCTGGGCCATGTTTCCGCCCATTTTCCCTAGGCCGATCAGTCCGATTTCCATAGCAGTCCTCCCGGTCTCTGTGGGCGCTCGCCCTCGATTTACACCGTAGCCGCGAGGGGCTCGCGAACGCAGGCCACCCCGCTCAGCCCGGCATTCGGACGGGCATGATCAAGTACGTGTAGTCCGACGGACCCGAGGCTGCCCCCGGCGCGCCGGCCGGCCGGATGATCGCCGGTTTCGTCGGGGTGGTGAAGAACAACCGTGCGACAGGCTCTTCGATGGCACCGAGTCCCTCCAGCAGGAACGTCGGATTGAACGCGGTGGTGATCTCGTCGCCATTGAAGTCTGCATCGAGGTTCTCTTCGGCGCGGCCCTCGTCGTCGCCGCCGGCGGTCAGTGTGAGGCCTCCGTCGGAGAATTGCAGCCGCACCGGGTTACCGCGGTCAGCCACCAGGGCTACCCGCTTCACGGACTCGATCAGGGCCACGACCTGCACGTCCGCGGTCACCGAGAACTCCGTCGGCAGCAACGTCCGATAGGGCGGGAACTGCGCGTCGAGCAGCCGGGTGGTCGTGCGGCGCCCGGTGCCGGAGAAGCCGATGATGCCCTCGCCATTCCCGGAGTTCGAGAGCGAGATGGTCAGCTCGGCCTCGGACGTCAGACTCTTGGCGGCATCGTTGAGCGTGCGCGCTGGCACCAGCACCTGGGCATTGGCGCTCTCGGGGGTGACCGGGTTCCAGTTCAGCTCCCGGATCGCCAGCCGGTAGCGGTCGGTCGCCGCCAGGGTCAGCCGGTCGCCGTCGATCTCGAACCGGACTCCCGTCAGCATCGGCAGCGTATCGTCCTTGCCCGCGGCGATGGCCACCTGCGCCGCGGCCCGGGCGAACACCGAACTCAGGACGGTCCCGGCGGTAGTGGGCAGCTCCGGCAGCCGGGGGTAGTCCTCGTCCGGCATGGTCGGGAGGGTGAAGCGGGAACTGCCGCAGCTGATGGTCACCCGTGAGCCGTCGGCGGTGAACTCCACCGGATGCGCCGGCAGGGATTTGCTGATGTCGGCGAGTAGCCTGCCAGAAACCAGCGCCCGGCCGGCGGAACCGGCCGTGACGTCCAGGCGCGCCTGGGTCGACACCTCGTAGTCGAAGCCCGAAATCGAGAGCTGGTCATCGCCGACCTCGAGCAGCAGCCCCGCCAGGACGGGGGCCGCCGGCCGTGCGGGCAGGCTACGAGCCGACCAGGCCACGGCTTCGGCGAGTGCGTCCCGCTCGATTCGGAACTTCATGAACCCTCCACTGTCATCAGCCGAACCTGTTCAGCTCGGCCCGTGCGCTACATCTTGCTGTAGTTCATTCCTGGCGGCCCGGCGGGGTGGGGCACCCCGTCTGCACTCGTCCTGGCCGGAATGCCCGTCCGGCCTGCTCAGCGTCCACAATCCCCAGCAGCAGTATGTGGGGGCTTTTTCTCTCTCAATAGAACTAAGCCATCGTCGTCATCAGGGCTGTGGACACTGTGGGCAACGACCGCGAGCCCAGTAGAACAGGCACCTCGTGGTGTGGGTAACCGGTCGACGAGCTGGGGGAATCCGCGTCGGCGCGGTGGACGCCGGATGAACCGTGCACACCGTCTACAGCAACGCCGGTGTTTTTCCACACGGCTACCCACATTTGTGGAATCGGTTCAGCGGCTCGTCGGCCGGCCGCTTGCGCCGGAATGTCACGCCCGGGCACGAGACCGGATCCGGCTCGTCAGCTCGGTGATCTGGTTGTAGACGTTGCGGCGCTCGGTCATCAGTGACCGGATCTTGCGCTCGGCGTGCATCACCGTCGTGTGGTCGCGGCCGCCGAAGGTCTGCCCGATCTTGGGCAGTGACAGTTCCGTCAACTCGCGGCAGAGGTACATGGCGATCTGACGGGCCGAGACGAGCACCCTGGTACGGGAACTGCTGGTGAGGTCCTCGAGCGTGATGCCGAAGTACTCCGCGGTGACAGCCATGATCGTGGAGGCCGTAATGTCGGGGCGGTCCGACTCCGAGATCAGGTCCTTCAGCACGATCTCGGCCAGCTTGAGGTCGATGTCCTGCTTGTTGAGGCTGCCGAACGCGACGACCCGGATGAGGGCGCCCTCGAGTTCGCGGATATTGCTCTGGATCTTCGAGGCGATGAACTCCATGACGCCCGGTTGCAGCGTCATGCCGTCCTTGGCGGCCTTCTTGCGGAGGATCGCGATGCGCAACTCGAGGTCGGGCGCCTGGACGTCGGTGATCAGACCGGACTTGAACCGGGTCACCAGACGGTTCTGCAGGCCGGACAGTTGCTCTGGCTTGCGGTCGCACGAGATGACGATCTGCTTGTTGGCCAGCTGCAGGGTGTTGAACGTGTGGAAGAACGCCTCCTGGGTCTGCTCGGCCCGCTCCAGGAACTGGATGTCGTCGATCAGCAGCAGGTCGACGTCGCGGTACCGCCGCTGGAACGACTGGACGTCGTTCACCCGGACGGAGTTGATGAAGTCGTTGGTGAACTCTTCGCTGGAGACGTAGCGAACCCGCATCGAGGGGTCGAGCCGGCGGCCGTAGGTGCCGATCGCATGCAGCAGGTGCGTCTTGCCGAGACCGGACTCGCCGTAGATGAAGAGCGGGTTGTAGGCCTTGGCCGGAGCCTCGGCGACAGCTACCGCGGCCGCGTGCGCGAAACGATTGGACGAGCCGGGTACGAACGTCTCGAAGGTGTACTTCGGATTGAGCCGAGCCTCGTGGTCGACGCGGACCATGCCAGAGTTCAACCCGTCGGAGTACCTGCCGAACCCGGTTCGAGGGTCGCCGTGGTTCAGCCGGTCGGGACGATCATCGAAACGGTGCTCGTCGGGACGGTCGGCGAAGCGGTCGTAGGTGTCGACCTCGTCCAGCTCCGAATCCGGCTCGAGCTCGGGGGTCGCCACCATCACCGGACGATCGGTGGAGTCCATCGGCTGGATGGTCACCGCCATGTTGATCTGGCGCCCCAAGGCCTCGGTGAGGGTGGCGGTGATCAGAGGCCGGAGGTTGTTCTCGAGGTACTCCTTGGCGTAGGTGTTCGGCGCCGCGAGCAGCGCCGTGTCCTCGAGCAAGCCGATCGGTCGGGTCAGGCTGAGCCAGGCACGCTGATGAGGCCGCACGGAAGGATCATCGAGCTGGTTGATCGCACGATTCCAGACGTCGGCGAGATCGGCCAGTTCGTCCGCCACTTGGTGTTCACTCCCTTGGTCAGTGCGCTCACTGCTGCGCGGCGACCCGGCCGACCGGGTGGAGAACGGCGCAACGGCCCCACCGTCGCGGACCGAGTATCCACACCATTATCCACAGTATGTGGAGAACCCAAGAGCCACGGCGACCGCATCGATCGTCGTGAGCATTCAGGTCGGCACTGGTTTGTATGAGCCGACAACGTAACAGCGAGAGGCGCTAACTCACAATGGGCGCTGTGGCCTGGAGGCCTCGTTCTCGGCGTGTCGTCCCGTCCTGCCTGGGCTGGCGGATATTTTCGAGGGCTCGGCACGATAGCTCAGGCGGCGGTCAGGTGGGCGTCATGCGGCCAGGTGTGCGACGGGTCGTGCGGTGACCCCGGTTTGACCCTGACCGGGGTCAATCCGTACCGTTGAGCTCTCGCATGCCGTCGATATTTTCCTCGGCTGCAGCCTGTGCTGTTCAACCAACGACACCGCCGTCGGCAGTGTCGTCGTCCAACCCAGCCGACCGCGTGCACGATGCGGCTGGCGCCTGATTGTGATGGAGCGAGACCGTGAGCAAGCGGACCTTCCAACCGAACAACCGCCGCCGGGCCAAGACCCACGGCTTCCGGCTGCGGATGCGGACTCGCGCCGGTCGCGCCATTCTGCAGGCGCGTCGGCGCAAGGGCCGCGGCGAGCTGTCGGCCTGAGCCGGCTGCTCTGTGCTCCCTGCTGTCCATCGGTTGCGGGTGAGTTCTGACTTCGCGACCGTGACCAAACGAGGCCACCGGGTCCGCTGCGGCGACCTGGTGGTCTACCTGTTGATGGACGGCGGTTCCGAATCGGCGGCACCGGCTCGGGTCGGGCTGGTGGTCGGCAAGTCGGTCGGCGGCAGCGTCGTCCGGCACCGGGTGTCGCGTCGGCTGCGAGCACAGTTGAGCGCGCGACTTGCTGACCTACCCACGGGATCACGGCTGGTAGTTCGCGCGCTGCCTGATACGGCCACCCGGCGCTCCACCGAGATCGGACGAGATCTCGACCGGGCGCTCGTCCGGCTGGGCAGGCTCACTGCCGGAGCGACGCACTGATGACCGACCACGCGGTTTCGCCACCTGGCTGGGCAGCTCGTGCCGGCGTCACCGTGATCACGGTCTATCAGGCTGCGTGGAGTTCCCGTCGACCGCCGGTCTGCCGCTACACGCCGAGCTGCAGCGGCTACGCCGTGGACGCCATCACAGCGTATGGCCTCGGCCGTGGGGCGTGGCTGGGCATCCGGCGGATCGCACGATGCCATCCCTTCCACGGTGGCGGTTACGACCCCGTACCGCCGGCCGTCGCTCGGCGCAGTGGAACCGATTCCCCCACCGATTCGTCGGATGAGAAGAATCTCGTAGAACAGGCTGATTGATGCTGGACTTCCTCTATACCGCCGTCTCGTGGGTGCTGTTGCGCTGGTACCAGCTCTTCACCATGCTTGGAATGAGCAAGGACAGCGGACTGACCTGGGCGCTGTCGATCATCATGCTGGTGGTCACGGCCCGGCTGGTGCTGTTCCGGTTCTTCGTGAAGCAGGTGCACTACCAGCGCCGTATGCAAGAGATGCAGCCCAAGATCAAGAAGCTGCAAGAGAAGCACAAGGGCGACAAGGCCACCCTGCAGCGCGAGATGATGGCCATGCAGCAGGCCGAGGGATTCAATCCCATCTCGGGCTGCCTGCCCATGTTCCTGCAGATCCCGATCTTCATCTCGCTGTTCCATGTGCTCAAGCACATTTCGAATTCAGTGGGCTTGGCCCCCGGTTCTCGCGGGCTTACGCTGTACGGCTTCACCGAGGCGCAGACGACTGCGGCCGCCCACGCCAAACTCTTCAACGCCCCGCTGGCGGCCTCGCTGCGGGAGTCATCGGACAAGATCCTGCAACTGGGCGGGCACGTCACGACGACTCGTACGGTTTCTCTGGTGCTGGTGCTCATCAGCGCCGCCGCTACCTACATCACCCAGCGCGCGGTCATGAAGAACCAGACCACTCCGCCTGAAGGCCAGGCGGCGATGATCCAGCGGCTGATGCAGATCGGTATCCCGATCTCCGTCATCTTCTCCGGATTCATCTTTCCGCTGGGCGTGCTCCTGTACTGGTTCACCAGCAACCTGTGGACGATGGGGCAGCAGTTCTACATCTTCCGGTTCCACCCGCACACCCCCGGCGACACCGCCGCGATTGCTGCTGGCCCGGTCGGTGAGGTCGGCAAGACGCTTGCGCCCAAGGTGGGGCAGAAGCCGGCGAACGCGAAGGGCACCCGCGCCGGCGTGACGCCCGCTGCCGGCAGTAACGCGACCGCGAACGCCGCCAAGACGAACACTGCCTCGAAGGGCGCCACCGCGATGCGCGTCTCCGACGACGACACCTCGGCCGTCCCGGAGCCACCCGTGACGCGGCAGCCAGCCAAGCCGCAGCGACCGAACGGCAACCGCCCGGGCAACAACAAGCGTTCGCCGGGCAAGAAGCGCCGTTAACCAGCAGTTTCACCCGAACACCTCTTCGCTGCGCCCTGCGCATGCCGCATAGATAGGGAATGGCCAATGACTGACACCGCCTCCGCGCGAACCGACGATGCCGTGGCGCAGGATGACGACGCTGAGTCCACCGGGCGCGCGACCGGCCCGGCGCTCCTGGTCCAGGAAGGCGACATTGCCGCGGATTATCTCGAGCGCTTGCTGGATATCGTGGACTATGATGGCGACATCGACCTGGACGTCGAGAACGGTCGCGCCATGGTGGCCATCGTCGGCTCGGACCTTCAACCGTTGATCGGTCAGTCCGGCGAGACCCTGGATGCCCTGCAGGAACTCACCCGACTAGCTGTGCAGCAGCAGACCGGCGTGCGGAGCCGCTTGATGCTCGACATCTCCGGTCACCGCCGTGCCCGCCGTGGGGAACTGACCGCGCTCGCCCAGGAGACGGCCGATAAGGTCCTGAGCTCGGGAGAGCCGGCGCGACTGGCGCCGATGAATCCGTTCGAGCGCAAGGTTGTGCATGACGCCATTTCGGCCACCGACGGAGTGATCAGCGAGTCCGAGGGCGAAGAGCCGGGCCGTCGGGTCGTCGTCCTGCTGGCGCAGTGACGGACGGTCCCTCGACAGGCCGGCAGGCAGAGCCGGTAGCCCCGGCCCCACCTGCTGTCGTTAGCAACCGGTTAGCACCGTTTGTAGCTATTTTAGGCCGATACGCTGGTTGGCTCGCCGGGCCCGGAACGGTGCGTGGGCTCATCGGACCCCGTGAGGTGCCGCGGTTATGGGACCGGCACCTGCTCAATTCGGTGGCCCTCAGTGAATTGCTGCCGTCCGGAGTGCGGCTAGTGGACATCGGCACCGGAGCGGGGTTACCGGGCCTTGCGGTGGCCTGTGTGCGCCCAGACCTAGAGGTCGATCTTGTGGAGTCGTTACTCCGTAGAACCAACTTTCTGACCGAGGCTGTACAGGATCTGGGGCTGGTCGACCGTGTTCGGGTCGTCCGAGGGCGTGCCGAAGACCGGGACGTCGTCCGCACGGTAGGTTCATCATCATTCGTAACGGCGCGGGCTGTTGCCCCGCTGGACAAGCTGGTGAAGTGGAGTTTCCCCTTGCTGAAGCGCGGTGGCAGCCTGCTGGCCATCAAGGGAGAGTCCGCCGAGGCTGAACTCGCCGAGCACCGCTCGCTGATCACTCGAATGCGCGGGGAGATTGTCGGCGTGGTCGAGTGTGGCGTGGGCTTGGCCGATCCGCCTACCCGTGTCGTCACAGTGACTCGACGCTGAGCCTCGTACTGATACCGCTACTCAAGGTGATGAGATGACATCAGCAATGCCTGATAATGCGATACCTCCGGTCGCGGCAGACGCAGCTCTGGGTTCAGATGACGCTGAGGTGGTCGCAGCCGAAGAGAACATGGGTCAATCCGACCGCGTTTCACGTGAAACATTCGACACACCCATCGCGCGTGAGGCGATGCGCGCCGTTCAGGTGCGCAATGTCCGCAACGAGGTGTGGCCGAAGCCGGCGGACACCCGCATTATCACCGTCGCCAACCAGAAAGGCGGCGTTGGGAAGACGACAACAGCGGTCAACCTCGCAGTAGCCCTGGCGCATCACGGGCTGTCAGTGCTGTTGATCGACCTTGACCCGCAGGGAAACGCCAGTACCGCCATGGGTGTTGCGCATCATGCGGGCACACCGTCCGTTTACGACGTGCTCCTGGGCAGCTCGTCGCTTCAGGACGTCGCTGTCCCCGTCGAAGCCGCTCCCGGCCTGCGGTGCGTCCCCGCCACCATCGATTTAGCGGGCGCTGATATCGAGCTGGCGTCGCAAGTTGCCCGCGAGCACCGTCTTCGCAAGGCAATATCCGGTTACGAACCACAGGCCGACTACATCCTGATTGACTGCCCGCCCGCGCTGGGTCTCTTGACCCTCAATGCCCTGGTGGCTGGCAAAGAGATTTTGATCCCCATCCAGTGTGAGTATTACGCACTGGAGGGTCTGGCCCAACTGCTCAACACGGTGGAACTGGTGCGAACACAGCTGAACGCGACCTTGGACGTCTCAACCGTGCTGCTGACCATGTACGACAGCCGTACCCGACTGGCTGACCAAGTCGCTGACGAGGTACGACAACATTTCGGAGCGAAGGTCATTCGGTCGGTGATCCCCCGCAATGTCCGGGTATCGGAGGCACCGGGCTACGGGCAAACCGTGATGACGTACGACGCCGGCTCCCGGGGCGCCGTGAGCTATCTGGAGGCAGCTCGCGAGCTGGCTGAGCGGGGACGGCCATCGCCGGCGGAACAAAACCAGCCAGGCGGGAGTTCGGAGCACCACAACAAGGGACAGGGGACGCAGGAGTGAGCACGGCACCACGACGGGGTGGACTAGGCCGCGGCCTAGGAGCTCTCATTCCAACCACTCCCCCAGATGCTGACATCGCTGCGGCAACAGAGCGCGAAATCGCATCCGTTATGTCAACTGCTCCTCTGGTTGGCCAAGGGGAGGGTGCCACCGGTGCCCCCCCCGCCCCAGCCGTTACGCCAGGTAGCGGCGTGAAAGGAGGGCCTCGGGTGCCCTCCATTGCGTCGATGACGGCGTCCGCGGCCACCGATTTATACTTCGATCCAGCACCTGTACCGGGCGCAACCCTTCGAGAGGTCCGCCCCGATCAGGTTCGCACCAATCCGAAGCAGCCACGGCAGGCATTCGACGAGGAAGCCCTTGCCGAGCTGGCACATTCCATCCGCGAGTTCGGAGTTCTGCAACCCATCGTCGTCCGTGCCGTTGACGATGGCTACGAACTGGTCATGGGCGAGCGCCGTCTGCGTGCGGCAACCGCTGCGGGATTGGAGAAGATTCCGGCGATCATCCGCGACACCGCGGACGACGCCATGCTGCGGGATGCCCTGCTGGAGAACATCCATCGCGCCCAGCTCAATCCGCTCGAAGAAGCTGCGGCGTATCAACAATTGCTCGAAGAGTTCGGCGCGACCCACGAAGAGCTGGCAAGCAGGATCGGCCGCAGTCGCTCGCAGGTCACGAACACCATCCGACTGATGAACCTGCCGGTGCCGGTGCAGCGTCGGGTTGCGGCCGGTATCTTGTCGGCCGGCCATGCGCGCGCACTGCTCGGCTTGGCGGACCGTGACCAGCAGGAGGAGCTGGCGAGCCGTATCGTCGCCGAGGGTCTGTCCGTCCGGGCCACCGAGGAGCTGGTCGCGCTCGCTCTCGGCTCCGGGGCCAAGTCGGTCACGCGCAGAAGGCCGGCACAGCGGATGGCCGCTCCGGAGCTCGAACTACTGGCGGATAAGTTGTCAGACGCCCTGGATACGCGGGTGCGCGTCGATCTGGGGCAGCGCAAGGGGAAGATAACGGTCGAATTCGGCTCGATCGACGACCTCGACCGCATCATCGCCGTGATCGCGCCCCAGCTCGGCTCCGTGTCACCCACCTCGGGGGCTCAGCAGGCAGACTAGTCCGTCATGGATTGGTATGAGACGACCTCATCCAGGCCACGCCTGCCGCGTTTCAGAGACGGCGACTTCGGATCCGGCACCCCGTATCCCAGACTGATCACTCCGACGACAGACATCCGCGGCGGGATGCCGAATGCCGATTTTGTCGCGTTCTGATGTTCTGGTGGCACGCCGAAGAAGCAACTGGACAAGCCATGGTCGACGGCACTCAGCAGGATGAGCAGGCTGGCCATCCCCGTGTCGATATCCCAGTACGGCACCGGCCAGCGGGCCTCGTCCTTATCGGTCCAGCCCTTGTCCGGGGACGCATACCGCTCGAGATAGGCCTGCTTGTCCGACATGGCGAGGATCAGCGCGGGCGCCGACCGCATTCCACGCTGCCAGCGGTCCGTTGGCGAGTCCGGGTCCGTGGTCGTGGACCAGAAGAGCTCGCGGCTCTCGTCGGTGTCCAGCACGAGGAAGTGCCACCCCTGGCTGAAGCCGGCCGACGGCGCCCTGATGGCCAGGCCCAGCATGTCATCGATGATCGCTCGCTCCACCGACCGGGACGCGTCATAGTTGCGGACCATCCGCCGCGCGCGAACGACCGCTGAAAATTCCATGCAGGCTGTTTACCACGCCACGCCGGAGATATAGGCGATGCGCGGGCAGCACCGGTGTGACACGCTGCACGGGTGGATCTCGTGCAATCAACGAAGCTAGCTGACGTCTGCTACGACATCAGAGGACCGGTGCTGGTAGAGGCAAAGCGCCTCGAGGAGCAGGGTCACCGCATCCTCAAGCTGAACATCGGCAACCCCGCACCGTTCGGGTTCTCGGCGCCGGACGAGATCCTCGTGGACGTCATCAGGAACCTGTCCGATGCCGAGGGCTACTCCGACTCCCAGGGCCTGCTCTCCGCGCGGACGGCCATCGTCAGCCACTACCAGGACCGGGGCCTGGACACCTCCGTGACCGTGGACGATGTCTGGCTCGGCAACGGCGTCAGCGAGCTGATCGTCATGGCGCTGCAGGCGATGCTGAACAACGGCGACGAGGTACTGGTGCCGGCACCGGACTACCCGCTCTGGACGGCGGCCACGTCACTGGCCGGTGGCACCCCGGTGCATTACCGGTGTGACGAGTCCGAGGGCTGGCTTCCCGACCTCGATGACCTGCGTGCGAAGATCTCGGCGCGAACCAAGGCAATCGTCCTGATCAACCCGAACAACCCCACCGGTGCCGTCTATCCGCGCCCGCTGCTGGAGGATCTCGCCGAGATCGCGCGGCAGCACAGCCTCACCGTGCTGGCGGACGAGATCTACGACAAGATCCTCTACGACGACGCGAGCCATGTGCCGTTCGCCGTCATCGCGCCGGACCTCTTCACGCTGACGTTCAACGGGCTGTCCAAGGCGTACCGGCTGGCGGGGTTCCGCGCCGGGTGGCTGCTTGCGGGCGCCCCGAAGAGCCACGCGGCCAACTACCTCGAGGGCCTCACCATCCTGGCCAACATGCGGCTGTGCGCGAACGTCCCCGCGCAGCACGCCATTCAGACCGCGCTCGGCGGCCGCCAGAGCATCCGGGACCTGGTGCTGCCGGGCGGGCGGTTGCTCGAACAGCGCGATGCCGCCGTGTCGGCGTTGCGAGCGATCCCCGGCGTCAGCTGTGTCGAGCCCAAGGGAGCGCTGTACGTGTTCCCGCGGCTCGATCCCGAGGTGTACCCGATCGTGGACGACCAACGCTTCGTGCTGGACTTCCTGCGCGACCAGCACGTGCTGCTGGTCCAGGGAACCGGCTTCAACTGGCCGACACCGGATCACCTGCGCATCGTCACCCTGCCGCACGTCGAGGTGCTGACGGAGGCGATCGGCAGGCTCGGCACCTTCCTTGCCGACGGTGGTGCGGATGGTCGTGCTGGCGGTCGCCGTGCCAGCCTGGACAGCACCGGCCTTCGTCGGATTAGCTAGGACCATGTCGGTTTCGCGCCGGATCATGCCGCTGACCCTGGACAACCTCGACGATCTGCCGTCGCCGTGCCGCAGTTGCCTGTTCTGGGAGCTGGGGCCGCTGGTGGACACGAACCCGGTCGAGGCGGACGAGGCGCCGCTCGCGAAAGAGGCCTGGCTGTCGGCGACGCTGCTGGACTGGGGCAGCTGCGGCAAGATCGCCTACGTCGCCGGCGTTCCGGTCGGGTACGCGATGTTCGCGCCACCTGGCTTCGTACCGCGATCGATGTCATTTCCGACGTCCCCGGTGGCCGGCGACGCCGTGTTGCTGATGAATGCCCGGGTGCTGCCCGAGTGGACCTCCGGCGGGGTAGGCCGGATGCTGGCGCAGGCGGTCGCGGCGGAGCTCGTCCCGCGGGGGGTCAAGGCAATCGAGGCCTTCGGCTCCACCGGCCCGCTGTCCCGGGGCTGCCTGATGCCAGCCGACTACCTGCGGTCGGTCGGTTTCAAGACCGTCCGACCCCATCCGGCCTATCCCCGGCTGCGCATGGAGCTGAAGTCGACGGTGTCCTGGCGTTACGACGTCGAGTACGCGCTCGAACGGATCTTCGGCACGAACGTCGGCCGGTCGCTGACACCGGTCAACTATGCCAACCCGATGGGCTGAATACCCGTCGTCTATGACGGAGTGAGCACTCACTCCGCTAGTTTGAGAGTATGACAGTCGAAGCCCGTCGCGCCTCCCCCATGGCGCCCGACGAACGCCGGGCCACCATCGTCGAAGCGACCTTGCCGCTGCTGCGCGCACACGGCAATGCCGTCACGACCAAGCAGATTGCCGACGCCTGCGGTGTCGGCGAGGGGACGGTGTTCCGGGCTTTCCCCGACAAGGCGGCGATCATCGACGCGGCGCTTGCCACCGCCTTCGACCCGGCTCCCGGACTGGAGCAACTCGGCCGCATCGACCCCACACTGCCCCTCGGTGAGCGCCTTGTCGCGGCGGTGGAGGTCCTGCAGGACCGGTTGCGGTCGGTGATCGGCCTGATGACGGTGCTGGGCCGCACGGCGCCGCAGGCTGCCACCCGCCGGCGGGTTCACGACGACGATCAGCTGCGCGAGGGCCAGGCGCGGATACTCCGAGCCATCGAGGACCTGATCGCGCCGGACGCGGACGCCCTGCGGGTCAGCCCGGCACAGGCGGCTCGGACGGTGCGGATGCTGACCTTCGCCGGCACCCATCCCGGCGTCACCGACGAGACCCCGATGTCCGCGTCGGAGATCGTGTCGATACTGCTGCACGGTGTCCTCACCAGCGGTGCTCCCACCAGCGGTGCTTGCGACAGAGAGGCCGGTTCGCCATGCTGTTGAGGCTGCTGCGCACGTACCTGCGGCCTTACCGGCGCCCGCTCGGCCTGGTCATCGTGCTGCAACTGATCCAGGTCGCCGCCGGCCTCTACCTGCCCAGCCTGAACGCCGACATCATCGACAGGGGCGTGGCCACCGGCAACACCGGCTATATCACCTCGACCGGCATGGTCATGCTCGGTGTGGCCCTGGTGCAGATCCTCTGCTCGGTGGGAGCGGTGTGCTACGGCGCCCGTACCGCGATGGGCTTCGGTCGCGACCTGCGCTCGGCCATCTTCCACCAGGTCGGCGCCTTCTCGGCCCGGGAACTGAACGGTTTCGGAGCCCCGTCCCTGATCACTCGCAACACCAACGATGTCCAGCAGGTGCAGATGCTGGTGCTGATGAGCTGCACCATGCTGGTGTCAGCACCGATCATGTGCTTCGGCGGCGTGGTGATGGCGATCCGGCAGGACGTCACCCTCTCGTGGCTGCTGGTGGTCAGCATGCCGGTGCTGATCGGCTCGATCTTCCTGATCGTCCGGAGCATGGTGCCGGAGTTCCGGCTGATGCAGACGCGGATCGACACCATCAACCGGATCCTGCGCGAGCAGATCACCGGCATCCGGGTGGTACGCGCCTTCGTCCGCGAGCCGTTCGAGACGGAGCGCTTCTCCGGCGCCAACGCCGCCGTGACGGCCAGCGCCATCCGCGTCGGCCGGCTGCAGGCCTTGATGTTCCCGACCGTGATGCTGGTGGTCAACGCCTCCAGCGTCGCGGTGCTGTGGTTCGGTGGCCACCTGATCAGCGACGGCCGGATGCAGATCGGTTCGCTGACCGCGTTCCTCAGCTACCTGATGCAGATCATGATGGCCGTCATGATGGCGACCTTCATGGCGATCCTGGTGCCGCGGGCAGCCGTGTGTGCCGAGCGGGTGGTCGAGGTGCTGGACACCGAGTCCTCGGTGGTGCCGCCGGCCGAACCGGTGACCAGCGTGACCGGACGCGGCAACCTGGAACTGCGGGATGTCGAATTCTGCTATCCCGGGGCGGCCGACCCGGTTCTGAAGAACATCAGCTTTACCGCGACGGCCGGCCAGCGCACCGCCATCATCGGCAGTACCGGCGCCGGCAAGAGCACCCTCGTAGGCTTGATCCCCCGGCTGTTCGACGCCACCGCCGGATCGGTTCGGGTGAACGGGGTCGACGTGAAGGACCTGGACCCTGACTTGCTGTGCGGCCTGATCGGGCTGGTGCCGCAGCGGCCGTACCTATTCTCGGGCACCGTCGCGAGCAACCTGCGCTACGGCAACCCACAGGCCGGTGACGAGCAGCTGTGGCAGGCCCTCGACGTCGCCCAGGCCGCGGACTTCGTACAGGCGATGCCGGACGGCCTCGAGTCGGTCATCAGCCAGGGCGGCACGAACGTCTCGGGAGGTCAGCGGCAGCGGCTGGCGATCGCCCGGGCGCTCGTCCGCCAGCCCGAGCTCTACCTCTTCGACGACTCGTTCTCAGCACTGGACCTGGCCACCGACGCCCGGCTGCGCAGGGCGCTGGCTCCCCTGACAGCCGACGCCACGGTGATCATCGTCGCGCAGCGGGTGTCCACCATCATCGACGCCGATCAGATCATCGTCCTTGACAACGGCGAGATTGTCGGCCTGGGCACGCATACCGAGCTGCTCGACAGTTGCCCCACCTACGCCGAGATCGTCGACTCGCAGTTCAGCGAGCGGGAAGCGGCATGAGCAGGACCGAGACACCCGACCGAGCAGCGTCGCCGGTATCGCCCACCGGTACCGGCCCTGGTACCGGCTCCGACGTCCCGGCCGGCCCGCGACCGCCGATGCCCCGGGGGCCGTTCGCCGCCGTGGGCATGCCCGCCGAGAAGTCACTGAACTTCGGGCCGTCCGCGCGCCGGCTGATCGGACGGCTGGCCCCGGAGCGGAGAACCGTCGCGGCGGTGATCGGCTTCACCCTGACCAGCGTGGCGCTCAGTGTGCTGGGACCGAAACTGCTCGGGCACGCCACGAACCTGATCTTCAACGGCCTGCTCGGCAAGCGTCTGCCGGCTGGGGTCACCAAGGATCAGGCCGTCGCGGCGGCCCGGGCAGCCGGCCAGGACAAGCTCGCGGGCCTGTACTCGGGCTCCGGGATCGTGCCCGGCCGCGGCATCGACTTCCATGCCCTGGCGCTCGTCCTGCTCGCGGTCCTTGCGCTGTACCTCTGCTCGTCCCTGTCCAGCTGGATGCAGGGCTACCTGCTCAACGGGGCCGTTCAGCGGACGGTGTTCCGGCTGCGCTCCGACGTCGAGGACAAGATCAACCGGTTGCCGCTGGGGTACTTCGATGGCCAGTCGCGCGGCGATGTGCTGAGCAAGGTCACCAACGACATCGACAATGTCTCGCAGAGCCTGCAGCAGACACTGAGCCAGATGCTGACGTCACTGCTGTCGGTGGTCGGAGTGCTGGTGATGATGCTGATCATCTCGCCGCTGCTGGCGCTGATCGCGATCGTCACCATCCCGCTGTCCATCCTGGTGACCCGGCTCATCGCCAAGCGCTCGCAGCAGCTGTTCGTGGCGCAGTGGAAGCACACCGGGACGCTGAACGGGCAGATCGAAGAGGCGTTCTCCGGCCACGCGCTGGTGAAGGTCTTCGGACGCCAGCACGAGGTCGAGGAGACGTTCCGGGCCAAGAACGAGGAGCTGTACGCCGCCAGCTTCGGAGCCCAGTTCGTCTCCGGGATCATCATGCCGGCGATGACGTTCATCGGGAACCTGAACTACGTCGCCGTCGCGGTGGTGGGCGGGTTGCGGGTCGCCTCGGGCTCCATGAGCCTCGGCGACGTCCAGGCGTTCATCCAGTATTCCCGCAGCTTCGCGCAGCCGCTGACCCAGGTCGCGGCGATGGCGAACCTGCTGCAGTCGGGTGTGGCGTCCGCCGAGCGCGTCTTCGGACTGCTGGACGCCCCGGAGCAGGAGCCGGACGCGCCCGAGCCGGTGGCCATCCAGAATCCGCGTGGTCGGGTTGAGTTCGAGCACGTGTCCTTCCGCTACGAACCGGACACGCCACTGATCGAGGACCTGTCCCTGGTCGCGGCACCGGGCCAGACGGTGGCGATCGTGGGTCCGACCGGTGCCGGCAAGACGACGCTGGTCAACCTGATCATGCGCTTCTACGAGCTCGACGGCGGCCGGATCACCATGGACGGAGCTGACATCGCTCAACTGCGGCGGCCGGACCTGCGCTCCCGGATCGGCATGGTGCTGCAGGACACCTGGCTGTTCGGCGGCACCATCCGCGACAACATCGGGTACGGCAACCCTGCCGCGAGCGAGGCCGAGATCGCGGCGGCGGCCCAGGCGACCTTCGTGGACCGGTTCGTGCAGAGCCTGCCGGACGGCTACGACACGGTGATCGACGACGAGGGCAGCAACATCAGCGCGGGCGAGAAGCAGCTGCTCACCATCGCCCGGGCGTTCCTGGCGAACCCGTCGTTGCTCATCCTGGACGAGGCGACCAGCTCCGTCGACACCCGCACCGAGGTACTGGTACAGCACGCGATGGCAGCACTGCGGGCCGACCGGACCAGTTTTGTCATCGCGCACCGGCTGTCGACGATCCGCGACGCCGACCTGATCCTGGTGATGGAGGCAGGCCGGATCGTGGAGCAGGGCAGCCACTCGGAGTTGCTGGCGGCCGGCGGGGCGTACTCGGCGCTGTACAACGCGCAGTTCGCGGCGGCCGTCCTGTAGCCGCCGTACGAACAGCGACACGGCCCGTGCTCCGGTGACTGGTAGGCCACTCTCGGAGCGCGGGCCGCGCTGGGTGGTGCTGTCTGTCGGACGGACCCGGACGGTCCGAGCGCGATCAGGCGATGTAGTCGGACAGGTCGCGCAGCAGGGCCGCCTTCGGCTTCGCGCCGACGATGGTCTTGACGATCTGGCCGCCCTTGAACACCGACATCGTGGGGATCGACATGATCTGGTAGTCCCGCGCGACGTTCGGGTTCTCGTCGATGTTCAGCTTGACGACCTGCAGCTTCTCGCCGTGCTCGTTGGCGATCTCTTCCAGCACGGGCGAGACCAGCCGGCACGGGCCACACCACTCGGCCCAGAAGTCGACGAGGACGGGCTTGTCGGACTGCAGAACGTCCTTGGCAAAGCTGGCGTCGGTTACAGCGGGGGTGTTTGCGCCCATGAGAGCAACTCCTACGAGTATCGGAAAATGTGGCTGTTGAGGTAACGCCCGAGGCGCGGGAACCCTTCCCCGTGCCCGGACGGTGGATCAGCTTTCCAGTGCCGCCAGTGACACGTCCCCGACGGCGTCGAGGGCGGCCAGGAACTTCTCGGCGTCCAGTGCCGCCTGGCAGCCGGTGCCGGCCGCGGTGATGGCCTGCCGGTAGACGTGGTCGACGACGTCGCCGGCCGCGAAGACGCCCGGGAGGTTCGTCCGGGTGGAGTGCGCGTCCGTCACGATGTAACCGTCCTCGTCCAGCTCGACCTGGCCCTTGACCAGCTCGGACCGCGGGTCGTGCCCGATCGCGATGAACAGGCCGGTGGCGGGGATCTCGCTCGTCTCACCGGTCCGGGTATCGCGCAGGGTCAGGCCGGTCACCTTGCCGTCGCCGTGGATCTCGGCCACCTCGGAGTGCCAGGCGAACTTGATCTTCGGGTTCGACTCGGCCCGCTCGGCCATGATCCGGGAGGAGCGCAGCATGCCCCGCCGGTGCACGATGGTCACCGTCTCGGCGAAACGCGTCAGGAACGTCGCCTCCTCCATCGCGGTGTCGCCACCGCCGACCACGACGATGTCGTGACCCCGGAAGAAGAAGCCGTCACAGGTCGCGCACCACGAGACGCCGTGGCCGGACAGCTCCTCTTCGCGCTCCAGACCGAGCTTCTTGTACGCCGATCCCATGGCCAGGATGACCGCGTCGGCGGTGAACTCGCCGGACAGGGTGCGGACGACCTTGACGTCGCCCTGCAGATCCATCGAGATCACGTCGTCACTGACCAGTTCGGCACCGAACTTCTCCGCCTGGGAGCGGAGCTGGCTCATCAGCTCGGGGCCCATGATGCCGGCCGGAAAACCCGGGAAATTCTCTACCTCGGTGGTGTTCATCAGGGCCCCGCCGTACTGGCTGCCCTCGAACACCAGCGGCCGCAGGTCGGCCCTGGCGGTGTACAGCCCGGCGGTGTACCCAGCCGGGCCGGAGCCGACCACGATCACCTTGCGGTGGTTCTCGCTCACAACTACCTCGATCTCAGTTGGCTACCGCGAGCTCATCGAACATCCGTTCACGAGCACCATCGGCAACGATATTAGGGTGGTCGATATTTCACAGTGTCGGGCACTGTCGGGGCCGGCCACCTGCTTCAGTCGGACTGGGTGTCGGCCGGCCTGCGGGCGCGGCCACGGACCGCGCCGACGATCTCGGCCACCTCGGGCAACGGCAGCCGGACGGCGATGAGGGCAAGCACCGCGGCTCCGAGCCCACCGCCGACCACCAGCTCGGCGAGGGCCGCCAGTCGTCCGGTTCCGACAACGGAATGCCCCGCCAGCACGACCACCAGGGCAACGATCCCGCCGGCGACCGCGGCGACCGAGATCCACCCCATCGTGCGCAGTACCCGGCCGAAGCCGAGCGAACCGAACTTGCGCCGGAGCAGGACGTGTCCGACGACGGAGCCGACCAGGTAGGACAGCGAGGTGGACACCGTGAGGGCCACGATGATGGCATCGCCGTGCAGCGCCGAGCGCGCCGTGAAGACCAGCACCACCTTGGTCGCCACCATCGCGAGGTTGATGATGGTCGGCGTCCGGGCGTCTCGCATGGCATAGAAGACCCGCTGCTGCAGCATGACCAGGGCGAACGGCAGCAGGCCGAAGGAACCTGCCGCCAGTGCCACCCCGATCAGCCGGGCCTCGCCCAGGTGTGCGTGGCCGACGAAGATCACGCTGGTGAACTCCGGCGCCAGGACCATCAGCCCGGCGGTCACCGGTATCAGGGCCACCGCCGACAGCCGGGTGCCGAGCCGAAGGTCGTCCAGCACGCTGCCGGTGTCACCGCGCGCGGCCGCTCGGCTCATCCGCGGCATCAGCGCCGTGAGCAGCGAGACGCCGAGAATGCCGTAGGGGACCTGGAACAGCAGGTCCGCGTTCGCGAACGTCGACGGGCCACCCCGGCGTACGTTGGCCACCCGGTTAACGGCGAAGACCCCGACCTGGCTGATCGCCACGTACCCCAGCACCCAGCTGGTGAGCGTCCGGAACTCCGCCATCCGACCGACCTCGGACGGCAGCGCCCGGAATCGCCACTGCCAGGTGAAGCCGCTCTTCTTCAGCGGGACGAACAGGACGAGGGCCTGGCCCGCGATGCCCAGGGTGGTGCCGATGCCCAGCACCAGGATCTGGCCGGCACTGATCGAGGACGCCGTCAAGGGCTTGGCACTGGGCAGCAGCAGGAACAGGCCTACCGCGGCGATCGTGATCAGGTTGTTGAGCACCGGGGCCCAGGCCGGCCAGCTGTAGACGTCGCGGGTGTTCAGCACCGCGGTGAACATGGCGCCCAGGCCGTAGAAGAAGATCTCCGGTAGCAGCAGGGTCGCCCAGAGCCCGGTCAGCGCCTGCTTGCTCGCCGAGCCGCCGAAGATGGACGCGAGCAACGGTGCGGCCAGCACGGCCAGCACCGTCGCGCCGCCGAGGATTGCGGTCGCCATGGACAGCAGCCGCTGGGTATAGGCAACGCCGCGGTCGACATCGTCATGCTGCGCCTGCACCAGCACCGGGATGATGACGCTGGCCAGCACGCCGCCGAGCAGCAGTTCGTACACCATGTTCGGCAGGGTGTTGGCCAGGTTGTACGCGTCGGCGACATCGCTGAGACCGATGCCGAGGGCCGCGACCAGCACCAGGCTGCGAAGAAAGCCTGTGACGCGGCTGGCCAGGCTGGCGATCGCCATCGTCCGGCTGCTCGCCAGCAGGCTCGGGGCGCTCGCCGCCGCGTCTCTGGGTAGCTCGCTGGGTGAATCGCCGCTTACCTCGGACAGCTCACCGAGATCACTGCCCGGGCCGGCGGCCGGCCGCTCGGCCTGCTTGAGGCGCTGCCCGTTCTCGGCCGCCTGTGCCATGCCATCAGCTGCTTGCTGGCTCGGAACTGGAGGGGCCTGCAGTGCTACCCCAGCGGCGCTCGCGCCGGCGGCGGTGCTCGCGCCGGACGGGGCACTCGGCCGGCGGCGGCGTGGGCCGTGGTAGTTCGGCGTACTCCAGCCGTCCCCCGCGCTGTCGGGTTGAGCCGTCTCTACCGCGAGGGCCGAGCCGTCGCCGGGCAGCGGTATCGGGGTGCCGTAGATCTTCGGAGTCGACCAGTCGTCGCTCACGAGGTCGCTCCCATCGCCGTCTCGGTGCCGGAAGTGCCGGGGCCGCTCGCCCCGCTGCCCGCGGGCGCCTGGCCGTGCCGGTTGCGGTGGCTGGAACCGTGCCGGACCCGGCGCACCAGCCGGCGCAGCAGGGCCAGGATCAAGACGGTCACCGCGACGATCGTAATGATCTTGCTGATGGTTCCGATGGAGGTGGCACGCAGATTCAGGGTCACAGTCTGTCCGAGTTGCCGGCCGTCCGGCGTGCTGACCCGCGCGATCACCCGGAACTTGCCCAGCCGGTCGACGTGGGTGGGTATCCGGATGGTGGCGATGCTGCGGGCCGGAATGGTCTGGGTCTCGACGGGCGGTGGCCGGAAGCCGATCACGCCGTTGGCGGCGGCCACCCCGACGCGGACCGTCACAGGCTTCGGAAGCTGGTTCGACACCGTGACGACTACCGGGGAGTCCGCCGAGGACAGGCTGTACGTTCCGACGGCCGGCTGGACGAGGTGCACCGAGGAGGTGATCTGATCGATGCGGCCCTCCAGGTTCTCGACCAGGCTGGCACCTTCGGCCGGGTACGTCCGCCACGCGCTCGACTCCGCGCGGTGAATGCCGTTGTTGAACGCGCCGAGCAGCTCGGCCGCGGCGTCGTTGTTGTGCAGCGCCTCGTTCATCGAGGTGACCGCCTGCTGGACCTGGCCGATCTTCTGCAGGCCACTCGGGCTGATCTCTGCCGACGGGTTCTCGACATTGGTCTGCAGGGCGCCGTGGTCGGTCGGCAGCACCGTCCGCAGCGCTTGCCGGATGCTGATCGCGCGGCTCCAACTCGTGTCGCGCGTTGCCAGGATGGTCGACGCGGCGGCTTGCGGGCTGGTGTCGACATAGCGATCCGGGGCGATCACCACGAAGTGGCCCCGGGACGGGTCCTGCTCCGCCTGGATCGCCAACTGAGCGAGCAGTGTCTGTTGCGCGTTCTGGGGGGTGGCGCCCGGCCGCAGGATCTGGTTCGTGGTGTTCTCGATCCCGGTGTTGGTCACGAGGGCCATCGCCTCGCCGGCCGCGGACGGCAGCGACGCCAGGGCGTCGGCAGGCTGTTGGTCCTGGTCGGCACCGGGAAAGGCCGCGTCGCTGAGCATGATGGTCGAGGCGCCACCGCCCACCAGGGCGTCCAGCGCCTTGCTGGTCAGGGCGCCACCGGCCGGCCAGGTGAGCAGGTCGCTGGAGAAGTCACCGTCCAGCGTGGGCGCGATCCGAGCCTGCACCTGCGGATCGAGCGCGGTGGACCACTTCAGCCCGGCTCGGGTCACGGCGTTGACGTCCGGATCGGCATAGGCGGTCAGCACCACGTCATGCTTGGCCTTGACCTTCTTCAACCGGGCAAGCCACTCGGCAGCCAGCCTGCCGCCGGTGCCGGGCACCGTCCCGCTGCCACTGCGGACCCGGTATCCCGACGGCGATGACATCACCGTGAGGCTGTCGAGCAGATCCGGATCGATCAGCAGCGTCAACCGCACCTGCCCCGCGACGAGCTCCGCTGCCTCCAGCGCGCGGTCCAGGCGCCCCCCCGGCCCGACCTCTCCCGCCAGCTGCTCGTCGGTGAAGATGTTCTGGTCCACCGAACGGTGCGGCTTGTCCAGCAGCGGCCACACCCAACCGACGGTCACGGTTTTCGGCGTGTCCAGGAAGGACGGGAGGAGGACCTGCGTCCGGCCGAGCTCCACCGATCCGGCATCCGGGTCACTGACCCCGTGTACGACGACGGCGTACGGGTAGACGCCGTTATAACACAGGCACAGGGCGCCGCTGGTGGTGCGATAGGTGACCGTGACGCTCTGGCGCGGCAGCAGCTGGCCGGCCAGGCGCAGCGGCCCGGGCACCTCGAAGCCGGTTTCGGGTGGGGTGCTGATGGCCTCGGTCAGCAGCCGCGGCTGGGTGATCGGCAAGCCGCGCTGTAGCCCCACCCGGAGGTCGGAGTACGTGCTGTCGGTGTTGTTCGTCAGCGTCGCCACGAAGGTCACCGGCTGGGACGGCTTGGTGGCGTCGGGACTGCGCGGCGTCACCCGGTTCAGCGTCACGCTGACCGACGAGAGGGTCGGCGTCGGCTGGGTCCGCGGCAGCGCCATGGCGTGCGCCCGCTGGAATCCGGCGGCACTGGGAACGGCGGCACTGGGAACGGCGGCGCTGAGCAGGGTGATCGCCAGGACGCCGAGGGCCGCGGCAAACCGGCGAGTCGAGATCATGCGCTGTCTCTCAGCAGGTGCGAGGCCACATCCACCAGGGCGCGCTCGTCGGAGTAGGCGAGCCGCTCGGTGATCTTGGGCAGCGGCACCCACGCCACCTCGGCCACCTCGACATCCTCGTCGGAGAGCTCGCCGCCGGCGGCTCGGAGCAGGAAGTGGTGGACGGTCTTGTGCACCCGGCGGCCCTCGACCACGAACCAGAAGTCGATCGTGCCCAGGGTTCCGATGATGTCACCGTGGATCCCGGTCTCTTCCGCCACCTCGCGGATCGCGGCCTGCTCGAAGGTCTCGCCGGTCTCGACGTGGCCCTTCGGCAGGGACCACAGCAGTCGGCCGCGGCGATTCAACCGGCCGATGAGGGCTCCCAGCGGTTCCGGGCCGGACATGTCCAGGACAAGGCCGCCGGCGCTGGTCTCATCAACCCGAGGAAGCCGCGGACGCCGGGTGTTCGACGCGCGAGACATAGGGCGATGCTACTTGGCGGTTCAGTAAGGTCTGGCCCGTGAGTGAGCACCCGAGTGACGCAGGAGCGAGGCGCGGAGCGAATAGTGGGCTCGTGAGCGGCAACCCTGGTGATCTCGTCCCCATCCCCGATGTCGCCGTCCGGCTCGGCACCGCCTTCGCCGCGGCCGGCCATCAGCTGTACCTGGTCGGCGGCCCGGTTCGCGACGCCCTGATGGGGCGTCCCGTCAGCGATCTCGACTTCACCACGGACGCCCATCCGGATCAGGTGCTCGCGATCGTCTCGCCGCTGGCTTCAGGCGTCTGGACGACCGGAATCGAGTTCGGCACCATCGGCGCGCAGATCCACGGTCAGCCCTGCGAGATCACGACCTTCCGCGCTGATCGCTATGACCGGGTCTCCCGCAACCCGATCGTGGCGTTCGGCGACAACATCGCCGACGACCTGCGCCGGCGCGACTTCACGATGAACGCCATGGCCGTGTCGGTCCACGACCGGGCCTTCGTCGATCCGTTCGGTGGCCTGGTCGACCTGGCGAAGGGCGTCTTGCGGACTCCGGCCACGCCGGCGGAGTCGTTCGGTGACGATCCGCTGCGGATGCTGCGGGCCGCACGCTTCGTCTCGCAACTCGGTGTGAGCCTGGCACCGGAGGTGGAAGCCGCGATATCGGCGATGGCTCCCGAGATCGGCCGGATCACGGCGGAGCGGGTGCAGGCAGAGCTCAACAAGCTGCTCGCGGGAGCCCATCCCCGGCGGGGCCTGGAGGTCCTGGTGGACACCGGCCTCGCCGATGTGGTGCTGCCCGAGCTTCCCGCGCTGCGGATGGCCGCGGACGAGCATGGTCAGCACAAGGACGTCTACGCCCACACGCTCCAGGTGCTGGACCAGGCCATCGGTCTGGAACAGCGCGGAGCCGCTTCCTCAGAGCCAACTGGGTCGGGTGGCGCCGAACCGGACCTGGTCCTGCGCTGGGCGGCGCTGTTGCACGACATCGGCAAGCCGGAGACCCGCCGGTTCGTGGACAGCGGCCAGGGCGCGCGGGCGGTCACCTTCCACCACCACGAGGTCGTCGGCGCCCGGATGGCCAAGGCCCGGTTGAAGGCCCTGAAGTTCAGCAAGGACATGACCGAGGACATCTCCCGGTTGGTGTTCCTGCACCTACGGTTCTACGGCTATGGCCGCGGCGAGTGGACCGACTCGGCGGTGCGCCGCTACGTCACCGACGCCGGTCCGCTGCTGGAGCGGCTGCACAAGCTCGTCCGGTCCGACACCACCACCCGGAACAGGCGCAAGGCCGCGATGCTGGCCGCGACGTACGACGCCCTGGAGGAGCGGATCGCCGCGCTTCGCGAGCAGGAGGAGCTGGACTCGATCCGTCCGGACCTCGACGGTACCGAAATCATGGCCATCCTCGGGATTCCACCCGGCCCGCTGGTGGGCAGGGCCTACCAGCACCTGCTCGCGCTACGGATGGAGAACGGGCCGCTCAGCCACGAGCAGGCGGTGGCGGAACTACGGCGGTGGCACTCCGAGCAGCAGTGAACGCGTCGCCGGCCGGGGCGCAGTCGGCGATCACAACAGCAGTCATCGTCCCGGCGGTGTCATCGGGCGCCGTCCCGGCGAACAGGTAGACCAGCCCCGTCACGGCGTAGCCCACTCCGATGACGACCACCGACGTCGCGGACCTGCCGTTCTCCGGCAGCACCAGGGCGGTGAGCACTCCGGCGCCGACGAAGAGGACGTTGAACAGGGTGTCGTAGAGCGAGAACACCCGGCCGCGGTAGTCGTCGGCCACCCGCTGGGCGATGTGGGTGTCGACGCAGATCTTCACGCCCTGGGCGACGAACCCGAGCATCGCCGCGGCCGGCAGGAAGGTCTGGATGCGGAACGGCAGCCCGAGGACCAGCTCGACGACGCCCGCTCCGATCAGCAGGACGGCCGGCCACGCGACGTAGCCGATCCGGCGAGCGGCGATCGGGGTGATCACCGCGGCGAGACCGCCACCCACCGCGATGGCCGCGACGATCTGCCCCAGTCCCGCGAGGCCGGTCCGGAAGAACCCTGCGTCGGAAAAGTAGTTGCGGTACAGCAGCAGCGTGCAGATCGCGGTGATTCCGTAGCCGAAACGGTGCACGCTGATCACCGCGAACGCGCGCACCACCGACGGGTGCGAGCGCACGTGCCGGCCACCGTCGCGCAGGCCGGTCAGCACATTGCGCACCGACTCGGCGTGGTTGCGGGTGTCCTCGTCCGGGCCGAGTTGCACCTGTGTGAAGCCGCCTGCTCGAACGCCCGCCACCGCGTAGGCGACCGCGGCACCGAGCGCGACCAGGGCGTAGCCGACCTCGCCGCCACCGACCACCAGCCGGATTCCGATCGCGGCGCCACCCCCGACCGCCGACACCACGCCGCCCGCCGTCGTGGAGAGCGCGTTCGCCGTGATCAGCCGGCCGGGTTCGACGACGTGCGGCAGCGCGGCCGACAGGGCGGACAGGACGAACCGGTTCACCGAGATGACGACGAGAGCGCTCAGGTAGAAGGGCTGCCCGTGCACCCCGGCGGCGATCTCGGCCGCGACCGCGCACACCAGCAGGGCACGGATCAGGTTGGCCCCGAACAGCACCCGCTGGCGGGACCACCGATCCAGCAGCACGCCGGCGAACGGCCCGAGGACCGAGTAGGGCAGCAGCAGGATGGCGAAGCCGGTGGCGATGTCGGCCGCGTGGGCCTGCCGCTCAGGATTGAAGAGGATGGTGCCGGCCAAGGAGGCCTGGAAGATTCCGTCGGCGAGCTGTCCGAACATCCGCACCGACAGCAGGCGCCGCAGGTCTGGCCGGGCCAGCAACGGCACCGCGAAGCCGTCGTCCTTCATCGCTGGTATCAACTACGGCTCCGGTCGGTGTCCGCTGCGGGCAGTCGATCGGACTGTCCGCTCGCTTGTCGAGTCTGTTCGACCCGCGCGGGACCGACGTTAATCAATTGTGCCGGGCGTTGGTGCAGGATGTAAGGGTGACCGCCGACCAAGCCTGGCAGTTGCCACCCGCTGCCCACCGTCTGTTGATTGCCGCGCCGTCGCTGGCCGCGCCAGAGTTTTTCCGGACGGTGGTGTTCCTGATCGAGCACGACGACACCGGAACGGTCGGAGTGATCATCAACCGGCCCTCGCACACCCCGGTCGGTCACATCCTGCCCGACTGGCAGGACGTGATGAGTGATCCGGCGATGGTCTTCAACGGCGGCCCGGTGCAGCGGGACGGGGCGCTGGGCCTCGGCCGGCTGTCGAGTACGGCCGACGCCGGCAACGGCCTGCGCGCGGTGACCGGCGGCCTTGCGCTGGTCGACCTGGACGGCGACGTCGAGCAGGTCTCGCGGGGCGCGCAGAGCCTGCGGGTCTTCGCCGGGCACTCCGGCTGGGGCGTCGGGCAGCTCGAGGACGAGATCGAGTCGGGTGGCTGGTTCGTCGTGGCGGGTGGGCTGGACGACGTGTTCTCGGCCAGCCCCGGCACGCTCTGGCGCTCGGTCCTGCGCCGCCAGCCCGCGCCGTTGTCGCTGCTCTCCACCTACCCCGTGGACGTCGGGCTCAACTGACGACTTTCTGTGAGCCGGCTGGTTCGACCTATGAGCCGGCTGTTTCGGCGATGTGAAGATCAGCGACTTCGCACTGTTCCAAGCAGGTGCGAGGTGTTAGGAAGGAAAAAGCCGACTCAAACCAAGCACTCGGCGATAGCGGAGTCCGAGGCATCGTGGCGCTGGCCTAGCGGTGACCCGGCCCCCAATCAGCCGACTTTGCGAGGAGTGCAGATGACACAGCAGCAGATGGTGAGCCCGATCGTGGTGGGCGTCAGCCGCCGCACCGGATCGCCCGATGCCGTGCGCTGGGCCGCGGCGGAGGCACAACTGCGCAACACCCACGTCCTGGCGGTGACCGCGTGGCGCGGTCCGCGGCCGCCGGCGGCTCCCGGCGGACGTCCGCCCGGGGTGCTGGCGCTCGCGCCGGAAGAGGCGTTCGCCAGCGAGCAGCAGCGCATGACCGAGGAGCTCGCCAGGCACCTCGGCGGGGACCTGGCGGCAATGCGGGTGCAGTACCGCTTGCGCCGCGGCTCGGCCAGCTCCGTCCTGCTGTCGGCGGCGGTGGGCGCCCAACTGCTGGTACTCGACTCGCCTCGGGCGCACAACCTCAGCTCGCTTCCCAAGAGCTGGATCGGGCAGCAGGTCATCTTCCGGTCCCCGTGCCCGGTGGTGCTGATGCCGCCGGCTCCCGATCCCGATGACGCGCTGCTGTTGTCCAGCGGCGAGGAGTTGGTGGGCAGCGGGTTCGTCGACGAACCTGAAGGGCTCACCGGAGCTACCGAATCTGAGGGGCTCACCGGAGCTACCGAACCGGCCTGAGGCCAACGGCCGGGTCCACTCGACGCAGTGTCGAGCGGACCCGGACCGCGCCGGCGTGTCTCAGCGCTCCACGTCGCCGCGGATGAACTGCTCCACCTTCTCGCGGGCGGTGGTGTCGTCGAACTGCTCCGGCGGGGACTTCATGAAGTACGAGGACGCCGACAGCAGCGGTCCGCCGATGCCCCGGTCCTTGGCGATCTTCGCGGCGCGCAGGGCGTCGATGATGATACCGGCCGAGTTGGGCGAGTCCCACACCTCGAGCTTGTACTCCAGGTTCAGCGGCACCTCGCCGAACGCGCGGCCCTCGAGCCGGACGTAGGCCCACTTGCGGTCATCGAGCCACTGGACGTAGTCGGAGGGGCCGATGTGGACGTTGCGGGCCCCGAGGTCGTGCTTCATGTTCGAGGTGACGGCCTGGGTCTTGGAGATCTTCTTCGACTCCAGCCGGTCACGCTCCAGCATGTTCTTGAAGTCCATGTTGCCGCCGACGTTGAGCTGGTACGTCCGGTCGAGCACGACGCCACGGTCCTCGAACAGCTTCGCCAGCACCCGGTGGGTGATGGTCGCGCCGACCTGGGACTTGATGTCGTCACCGACGATCGGGACGCCGGCGTCTTCGAACTTCTTCGCCCACTCCGGGGTTCCGGCGATGAAGACGGGCAGCGCGTTGACGAACGCCACCTTGGCGTCGATGGCGCACTGGGCGTAGAACTTGGCGGCCGCCTCGGACCCGACGGGCAGGTAGCAGATGAGGACATCGACGGCCTGGTCCTTGAGGACCGTGACCACGTCGACCGGCTCGTCATCGGACTCTTCGATGGTCTCGCGGTAGTACTTGCCGAGACCGTCCAGGGTGTGGCCGCGCCGCACCGGCACGTCCAGCGGTGGGACGTCGCAGAGCTTGATGGTGTTGTTCTCCGAGGCGACGATGGCCTCGGAGAGGTCGCGGCCGACCTTCTTGGCGTCGACGTCGAATGCGGCGACGAAGTCGATGTCGCTGACGTGGTAGTCGCCGAACTTCACGTGCATCAGGCCCGGGACGGTTCCCGAGGGGTCTGCGTTGCGGTAGAAGTGGACGCCCTGCACCAGGGACGCGGCGCAGTTGCCGACGCCGATGATGGCTACACGGATGCGGCCGGCGGCCGACGTTGCGTTTTCCGAACCCATCGGGGGTTCCTCCTTAGTTGATCCAGCTTGTTGGTGATCCGGCTTGTTGATCCGGTAGTTGTCGGTGGTCATTCGCCGGCGCGGGGTGTTCCACGCTCGGTCTCGATCAGCTCGGCCAACCAGCGGACTTCTCTGTCCGCGGATTCGAGCCCGTGCTCTTGCAGTTGCAGGGTGTAGCGGTCCATCCGCTCGCGGGTGCGGGCCAGCGAGCTGCGCATGCCGTCCGCCTGCTCGGTCATCCGCTGCTTGCGCCCCTCGAGGATCTGCAGTCTGATGTCGGAGCGGGTCTGGGCGAAGAAGGCGAGCCGGGTTCCGAAGCCCTCGTCCTCGTAGGCCTCAGGCCCCACCTGGGCCAGCAGTTCGGCGAAGTGCTCCTTGCCCTCGGCGGTGAGGCGGTACACCCGCTTGCCGCGCTTGGACCGGGAGCCGAAGCCCGCGCCTCCCGGCGGAGCCTCGAGTGGTGCCTGTTCGTCGATCCACCCGGCCTCCTGCAGCCGCCGCAGCGACGGATACAGCGAGCCGTAGGAGAACGCCCGGAAGGCACCGAGGAGTTCGGAGAGCCGCTTGCGTAGTTGATAGCCGTGCATCGGCGATTCGTTGAGCAGTCCGAGGATCGCGATCTCAAGCATGTGGTGAGCGACCCTTCTTCAATCTCGTGCGCCGCGATATATCAGCACGATACATCAGCTCGATGTATCGAGCAGCAACGGCGCGACTTCGCGAGAGTTTCGGGACGGGGCCGTCCATTGACCGCGCGCCTCACAGGTAACACTCCGTATCCTCGGGTAGTTGCGCCCACCCGAATCGAGGAGTCGAGCCTTGCCTGAGCAGCCCCGTCCCGGCCCGCGCGCCGCGCAGTCGCCCGACGGCCGCAACGCCGGTTGGTGGCGTCGGCACCGGCAGGCGAAGAGGCGCCGGCTCGCGAAGATGTCCACCGGAAAGCGCATCCTGCGCCGGATCGGGCTGTTGGCGACCTGGCTGCTCGCCCTGTTCGCGCTGCTGTCCACGGTGCTGGTCATCGGGGTCTACTCGGTGGTCCACGTGCCCAGCCCCGATGAGCTGAAGACCAATCAGACCGCGACTCTGCAATACGCCGACGGGTCCACCATGGCGACGATCGACGGGGGCGAGAACCGGACGAGCGTGCCGCTGTCGAAGGTGCCGGTGTACGTCCGGGACGCGGTTCTCGCGGCGGAGGACCGAGGCTTCTACTCCGAGCCCGGCATCTCGGTCCGGGGCACCCTCCGTGCGGCCGTGAACGACGTCAAGGGGGGCTCGACCCAGGGCGGGTCCACGATCACACAGCAGTATGTGAAGAACGCCTACCTGAACTCCGACCAGACGCTCGGCCGCAAGCTCAAGGAGCTGGCGATCTCGCTGAAGCTGAGCCGCCAGTACTCCAAGGACGACATCCTGGAGAACTACCTCAACACCATCTACTTCGGCCGGAGCGCCTACGGCATCCAGGCCGCGGCCAACGCGTACTTCGGCGTCTCGGTCGACAAGGTGAACAGGTCCCAGGGCGCGCTGCTGGCTGCGGTGATCAAGTCACCCGAGTACTACGACCCCGCGGCGACCCCCGCGGCGGCGAGGGACCGGTGGACCTACGTCGTCGACGGCATGGTGAGTACCGGCAAGCTCACGCCCGAACAGCGCGCCGCCCTGCGGTTCCCGGCGACGATCAAGGTCCGGACCTCGGACTCCGCGCTGGATGGCCCGCTCGGCCTGGTGTGGCGTCAGGTCAAGGCCGAGATGACCGCGGACGGAATCGATCCGGCGAGCATCAACACCCAAGGCCTGAGAATCAAGACCACCATCGACCGCTCCGCCCAGAAGGCCGCGCAGGACGCGATCACGCAGACGTTCGCCGACCGCACCCCGCAGCAGAAGAACATCCGACCGGCACTCGCCGCGATCGATCCCGCCAACGGCGGCGTGCTGGCCTACTACGGCGGCAGCAGCGGTACCGGCTTCGACTACGCCAACGGCTACCGTCCACCGGGCTCGTCGTTCAAGCCCTACACCCTGGCGACGGCGCTCACCCAGAACGTCCAGGGCAAGAAGCCGGCGTACGCGCTGAGCTCCACCTTCGACGGTAGCTACCAGGTGGTGATCAACGGCACGACCATCCAGAACGATCCGGGCGACGAGCAGTACAGCGGCAGAACGACGTTGGCGTTCGCCATGAAGGCGTCGCTGAACACCACCTTCGACGGGCTGGCGAACGTCATCGGGCCGCCCAACGTGGCCGCCACCGCGCATGCCATGGGCATCGCGAAGGAGCGCGTGGACAACGGCAAGCCGACGCTCGTCAACGCGGCCGGCCAGACCACGTTCGGTATCGGCATCGGTGACAGCGACTATGCGGTGCGCCCGCTGGACCAGGCAGTCGGCTTCGCGACCATCGCCGACGGCGGTGTCACCCACCGTCCGCACTTCGTGCGGCAGGTCAGCGACAACACCGGCAAGGTGGTGTACCGGTCGAATGACGCGGGCGACCGCTCGCTGGACCCGAAGGTCGCCAACAACGTCGGGCTGGCGGTCAAGCCGGTGGCCGACTGGTCCGCGCGGGCGCTGGCCGACGGCCGCGAATCCGGGTCCAAGACCGGCACGGCCGGCATCCAGGGTGACCAGAACGGCAACAACAGTGATGCCTGGATGGTCGGTTACACGCCCCAGGTGTCCGCCGCCGTGTGGGTCGGATCGGGCAAGACCCAGCCGATCTTCAACGCCAACGGCAATCCCGAGTACGGCCGGGACCTGCCCGGGAGCACCTGGAAGCTGTTCATGGACAACTACCTGGCCGGCAAGCCCAAGCTACCGCTGCCGTCCGCCCAGCTCATCGGAGAGCCGGCGGCGCCCACTCCGACGTACACGCCGTCGCCGTCGGTGACCCTGAGCAGCGTCCCGCCCAGCACGTCCGCCGCGCCGAGCTCCACGCCGCCGACGACCTCCGCCGCGCCCAGTTCGAGTGCGCCGGTCTCGTCCGCGCCGGTCTCGTCCGCGCCCGTTTCCTCGGCCCCGGCCTCTTCGGCACCGGTCTCGTCCGCGCCCGTTTCCTCGGCCCCGGCCTCTTCGGCACCGGTCTCGTCCGCGCCGGTTCCGTCCGTGCCGCCGAGCAGCTCGGGAGCGGTTTCGACACCCCCGCCGAGTACGCCCAGCTCGCAGCCGGCCCCGCCGTCGTCCAGCGCTCGGCCGGTTCCGACCGGCACCGCCACCACCCGGGCGCCGGCCCGGCCCACCGGTTCGCCTGCGGTCCCAGCCGGCTGACAGGGCCTCGTGCGAGGATCGGCACCGTGAACGAGGCAGAGCTGCGCACCGTGAACCCGGTACCGCTGCCGTCCCGCGACGATCCGACCGTGGGACGGGCCAGCGCCGTTATCGGCGGCCCGATCGGGCGGTTTGCCCAGCTCGGCGGCAGCTGGTGGACCCCGCTGCGGGTATTGCTGGCGATTGCCGCGCTCACCATGATGCTGGGTTACGGCGAGAAACTGCCCTGCGCGGACGGGCAGTGGACCGCCTCCAAGCAGTACACGCACGCCTGCTACTCCGACGTCATCCCGCTCTGGAGTGCCGAGGGCCTGTCCACCGGCGCGGTGCCCTACCGGGACCACCCGGTGGAGTACCCGGTGCTGACCGGTGGGTTCATGTGGGTGACCGCCGAACTCACCCACGGCTGGCACGCCCTGGCCACGGACGGACCGCTGCCGGGCCGGAACGAGGGCATCCTGTTCGGAGTGCTGACCTGCGTACTGCTCGGGGTATGCGGCCTGCTCACCGCCGCTGCGACCGCCGGGGCCGCGGGCCGGCGACGGCAGTGGGACACGGCGATCTTCGCGGCCAGCCCGCTGCTGATATTCCACGCGTTCTCGAACTGGGACCTGCTCGCGATGGCGTTCGCGTCCGCGGCGCTGTGGGCGTGGGCGCGTAACCGACCGGTGGCGGCCGGAGTGCTGATCGGGCTCGGTACGGCGGCGAAGCTGTATCCGGCGCTGCTGCTGATCCCGCTGGCACTGCTGGCCTACCGGACGAAGACCTGGCGCCCGGTGCTGTCCGCCGCGGCCGCCGCCGCGGTGACGTGGCTGGTGGTGAACCTGCCGGTGGCGCTGGCCTGGACGTCGGGGTGGAAGCAGTTCTACACGTTCTCCGAGAGCCGGCCCGCCGAGGCAAGCACCGTCTGGGCGATGCTCAAGCACTTCTATCCGTCCACCTTCGGCTCGGCCGCGGACGCCGGCTGGTCACCTCCCGGCGTGGCGGTCGCCCTGTTCCTGCTCGCGGCACTGGGCGGTGTCGGATGGCTGGCACTGACCGCGAAGACCCGGCCCCGGGTGGCCCAGCTGGCCTTTCTCACGGTGACCGCGTTCCTGCTCACGACGAAGGTCTGGAGCCCGCAGTACTCGCTCTGGCTGGTGCCGCTGCTGGCGCTGGCCCGGCCGCGCTGGCGTTCGGCGCTGATCTGGCAGGCATCGGAGATCGCGGTCTGGATCGCCACGCTGCTCTGGCTGCTCGGCGGCACCGATCCCAACAAGGCGTTGACGTACGAGGGCCTGACCTGCGTGCTGCTGATCCGCGACGGCATCCTGCTGGGGCTGGTCTGGCTGATCGTGCGCGACATCCGGCAGCCGGAGCTGGACATCGTCCGGTCGGTGGACGAGCCCGATCCCGGTGCGGGCCCGTTCGCCGCGTCGCCGGTGGATCGGTTGATCAACGCCGACCGGCCGAAGCTGCGAGCGTGAGCAGCGACGAGGAACACGCCGGCGGCCTGGGCGTCAGTCAGCACCGTGCCGGCCGAGCGGTCCTCAGCTGCGGCTCGCTTCGACTGCCCGGCCCGTTGCCGGCTCGCGCACTTCGTCCGGGCGTCGATCCGGCTTAGGTAACCTTGCCTCACCCGGTTGGGTGCCCGCGCTCTGGTGCCCCTTTGTCCGGAGCCTTTCTCGGATGAGTGTTCTTACCTAGGAGTTCCCGTGCTGTTGCGGATGTCCACGCTGTTCCTGCGCACCCTGCGCGACGATCCGGCAGATGCCGAGGTCCCCAGTCACCGGCTGCTGGTCCGCGCCGGCTACGTCCGCCGGGTCGCGCCGGGCATCTACTCGTGGTTACCGCTGGGCATTGCCGTGCTGCGCAACGTCGAGAACGTCGTCCGCGAAGAGATGGCCTCGATCGGCTCGCAGGAAGTGCACTTTCCGGCCCTGATCCCGCGCGAGATCTTCGAGGTCAGCGGACGCTGGGACGACTACGGGGACTCGCTGTTCCGGCTGGTCGACCGCAAGGGCTCGGACTACCTGCTCGGTCCGACGCACGAGGAACTGTTCACCCTGCTGGTGAAGGGCGAGTACTCCTCGTACAAGGACTACCCGCTCTCGCTGTACCAGATCCAGACCAAGTACCGGGACGAGGCGCGGCCGCGGGCCGGCGTGCTGCGCGGGCGCGAGTTCATCATGAAGGACTCGTATTCCTTCGACCTGACGGACGAGGGGCTGCAGCAGGCCTACCAGAATCACCGGGACGCCTACGAGCGGATCTTCACCCGGCTCGGCTTCGACTACCGCATCGTCTTTGCGGTGTCCGGAGCGATGGGCGGCTCCGCGTCGGAGGAGTTCCTGGCGCCCACGCCGTCGGGCGAGGACACCTTCGTCCAGTGCACCAACTGTGACTACGCCGCCAACACCGAGGCGGTGGACATTGCCAAGCCGCCTGCGCAGGAGCCGTTGGAGCAACCCGCGAGCCTGGTGCTCGACACCCCGGACACGCCGACCATCGCCACGCTGGTCGACCGATTGAACTCCCTGGACTGGGCTTCGCTGGGCGTGCCCGCGCAGCGGTTCGGACCGGCGGACACGTTGAAGAACGTGGTGCTGAAGACCCGCCGGCCCAGTGCGGACAAGTGGGAGCTGCTCGTCGTCGGCGTGCCCGGTGACCGCGAGGTCGACCTCAAGCGCCTGCGCGGCCAGCTCGAGCCGATCGAGGTCGAGCAGGCTGCCGCCGACGACCTGGCGGCGGTTCCCGGACTGGTCAAGGGTTACATCGGACCGCAGGTGATGAGCGAGCTGAAGGTCCGTTACCTGGTCGATCCGCTCGTCGTCGCGGGCAGCGCCTGGGTCACCGGAGCCAACGAGGCCGACAAGCACGCCGCCTTCGTGGTGCGCGGACGGGACTTCACCCCGGACGGTGAGGTCGGCGCGGTCGAGATCCGCGACGGTGACCGGTGCGTCCGGTGTGGCTCGCCGCTGCGGATCGCCCGGGGCATCGAGCTGGGCCACGTCTTCCAGCTCGGCCGCAAGTACGCCGAGACCTTCGGGCTCACCGCGCTCGGGCCGGAGGGAAAGCCGGTCACCATCACCATGGGCTCGTACGGTGTGGGGATCACGCGCGCCGTTGCCGCTCTGGCCGAACAGACCCATGACGAGGTCGGATTGGTGTGGCCGCGGGTGGTCGCGCCTGCGGACGTGCAGGTGGTGCCGACCGGCAAGGACGCCGCCGCGGTCGCCGAGGCCGAGCGAATTGCCGCGGAGCTGGTCGCGTCCGGGGTGCGGGTCCTGCTGGATGACCGGAAGGCGTCTCCCGGAGTGAAGTTCAAGGATGCCGAGCTGCTGGGCGTGCCGACGATCCTGATCGTGGGACGGGGCCTGGAGAACGGTGTCGTCGAACTGCGGGATCGCAAGTCCGGTGAGCGGCGCGAGATTCCGGTTGCCGACGCTGTTACCGAGGTTCAGGCGGCGGTGTCGCTCGGCTAGCACCAGCCGTTTGTTCGCCGGTCGGTTCGCGCGCTGCGCTATCCGGTATTCGCCCGCAGGTAGCTGATGTCCTCGGCCTGGCCGTCGCCCGGCGTCTCGACCACGACGTCCGAGGCGGCTGCCCGCACGACCGCGGCGATGGCGTCCGGCTCGATCAGCCCGGTGCCGAAGTTGGCGTGCCGGTCGGCCCCGGAATCGAACGCATCCCGGCTGTCGTTGGCGTGCACCAGGTCGATACGTCCGGTGATGGCCTTGATCCGGTCGACAATGCCGGTCAGGTCCTCGCCGCCGGCGTGCGCGTGACAGGTGTCGAGGCAGAAGCCGGGCTCGTACTCGCCGATGGCGTCCCACAGCTGGGCGATCCGGTCCAGCCGCCGGGCCATCGCCTTGGTTCCGCCGGCGGTGTTCTCGATCAGGATCGGCAGCGGAAAGCCGCCTGACTCGGCGGCCCGGGAGAACACCTTGCGCCAGTTGTCGACGCCGATCGCGGGATCGTCCTCGGCGGTGACGTGGCCACCGTGCACGATCAGCCCCTTGGCCCCGATAGCGGCCGCCGCGGCCGCGTGCTGGTTGAGCAGTTTGCGGCTCGGAATGCGGATCCGGTTGTTGGTGGTGGCCACGTTCAGCACGTACGGGGCGTGGACGTAGACGGTCAGGTCACTGGCCTTGATCGCGTCGGCGTGCTCGTGCGGTCTCGGCGCCTTCCAGCCCTGGGGATCGGCGAGGAAGAATTGGATGGCACCTGCGCCCACGCGTGCCGCGGCGCTCAGCGGATCAGTGGAATCGACGTGGGCGCCGATGGTGTGCTGCGGGGCGGCGTTGGCGGGCATGCGGCCAGATTACGTCCGCCGACTGACAACTCTGACGTGGGACGAACGGCGGGCTGACGTTCAAACCTGCGGCCTGACCCCGTATCTTCCTGCTTCGGCCCGCCGTGGCTCTACTCGAGCACTGGGTTTCGGCGATTTCACCCTCAGCGCGGTGAGCCGGTACCCTGACACGGTTGTCTGTCTTGCGGGAACGTCTGGTGTACCCGCTTCGCTGCCTCGGCCATCGCCGCGGTGAGCGAGATGGCTTCACCCTCCTGCCACGGAGAGTCCGTGGCCGCAAAGTCCACAGGAGGCTGGGTTAATCCCATGCGCCACTACGAAGTCATGGTCATCCTCGACCCTGAGCTCGACGAGCGGACCATCGCTCCGTCCCTCGACACCTTTCTCTCCGTCATCAAGAAGGACGGCGGCTCCGTCGAAAAGGTCGATGTCTGGGGCAAGCGTCGGCTCTCGTTCGAGATCAACAAGAAGCCTGACGGCATCTACGCCGTCATCGACCTGAGCGCCGAGCCGGCGTCGGTCATCGAGCTCGACCGCCAGCTGAACCTGAACGAGTCGGTGCTGCGGACCAAGGTGATCCGCCCGACCCCGCAGAAGGCGAAGTCCAAGAAGGCCCAAGAAAAAGCTCAGGCCAAAAAGGCTGAAGCCCGAAAGACTGCCTGATGGCCGGCGAAACTGTCATCACGGTCGTCGGCAACCTGACGTCTGACCCGGAGCTGCGGTTCACCCCGTCCGGGGCCGCTGTCGCGTCGTTCACGGTGGCATCCACGCCGCGCACCTTCGACCGCCAGTCGAATGAGTGGAAGGACGGCGACGCGCTGTTCCTGCGCTGCTCGATCTGGCGACAGGCCGCCGAGAACGTTGCCGAGTCACTGCAGCGCGGCATGCGCGTCGTGGTGACCGGACGGCTGAAGCAGCGCTCGTTCGAGACCCGTGAGGGCGAGAAGCGCACCGTCATCGAGCTCGATGTCGATGAGGTCGGCCCGTCGCTGCGTTACGCCACGGCGAAGGTCAACCGCACCCAGCGCGGCTCGTCCGGCGGCGGTATCGGCGGCGAAAGCTCGGGCGGCTCGGCTCCGGCCGAAGACCCGTGGGCGTCGTCAGGCCCCGCCGGCGGCGGCTCGAGCGGCGGATTCTCCGACGAACCGCCTTTCTAAACCAACTTTGTTGATCACTGAATTTCCGATGGAGTTCTGACCATGGCCAAGCCACCGTTACGCAAGCCCAAGAAGAAGTCGAACCCGCTCAAGACCTCGCGCATCGAGGCGATCGACTACAAGGACACGGCCCTGCTGCGCAAGTTCATCTCCGACCGCGGCAAGATCCGCGCTCGTCGGGTGACCGGCGTCAGCACTCAGCAGCAGCGCGAGATCGCCAAGGCAGTCAAGAACGCCCGCGAGATGGCGCTGCTGCCGTACACCTCAACCGCACGCTAAGAAAGGGCAGGACGATATGAAGCTCATCCTGACCCGCGAGGTCTCCGGTCTCGGACTCGCAGGCGACATCGTCGAGGTGGCTGACGGCTACGGCCGTAACTACCTCGTCCCCCGCGGCTCCGCCATCGGCTGGACCAAGGGCGCCGAGAAGCAGATCACCCAGATCAAGCGCGCGCAGGACGCTCGTGAGATCCGCGGCGTGGACCACGCGAAAGAGATCCAGGCACAGCTCGAGCGCCTCGCTGTCACGCTCAACGCGCGCGCCGGTGAGGGTGGCAAGCTGTTCGGCTCCGTCACCCAGTCCGACGTCGTCAACGCGATCAAGTCGGCCGGCGGCCCGCTGGTGGACAAGAAGCGCGTTCACCTGCCGGGGCACATCAAGAGCACCGGCGCGCACACCGTCACGATCGAGCTGCACCCGAACGTGATCGCGTCCGTCCCGGTCACGGTCGCCGCCAAGTAACGTCTCGCGGACTTCTACGGGCCCGACTGCCCCTAGCCGCACCAAGACCCGGTCTCCTCGCCCCCGGCGCCGAGGCCGGGTCTTCGCGTGTCAGATGACGGGTAGACCACCCAAGGCGAGCTGTCCGGAATCCGGTTCACGGTAGGTAGCACCGCGGGTGTGGAGTCGCCAAACCTGTGGATATGTGCTATCACGTCATGCGCGGAGCGTAACGGCCTAAGCACTAATCCGGCTGTACGTCAAACGCAAGCCTCACGTGGTCGGTGATCTCCGGGATTGGGGAAATACTTTTCGTGCACAGGCTTTGCGTCCTGCAAGGCCCGTATTTACTGGCGTCCGAGTAGATACGACTTACTTATTCACAGGGTCGTCCCCAGGTCATGAACATGGTTACGCGGCGTTGCCCACAGGGCAGTCCACAGGTGTGTGCACAGGTCGAATTGCTCTCCGCGCTGTCGTGGTCCTAACGTCAGCGCGGGCTCGTCGCTGCACTCGAACGGCGCATCGAAGCGCCTCGGACAGAAATGTCAGAGCCGCGGGGTAGTAAGAGCGCATGGCGAGCGGGCAAGGCGTGAGAGGCGGGAAACCAGTGGTGGTGGCGTGACGTCAGGTCCAGGTCTACGAGCGGTTGCCGGTGAGACCGATGGCTCCGGACCCAGGTTCGACCGCACCCCGCCGCAGGACATCGAGGCTGAGCAGTCCGTACTGGGCGGCATGCTGCTGTCGAAGGACGCCATCGCCGACGTCATCGAGGTGCTGCGTGGCGGCGACTTCTACCGCCCGGCCCACCAGCTGATCTACGACGCCGTCCTCGACCTGTACGGCCGGGGCGAGCCGGCTGACGCGGTGACCGTCGCGGCCGAGCTGTCGCGGGCAGGCACCATCGCGCGGGTCGGTGGCCACCCGTACCTGCACACCCTCATCTCCGGGGTCCCGACCGCGGCGAACGCCGGGTACTACGCCGAGATCGTGGCCGAGCGGTCGATCCTGCGCCGGCTGGTCGAGGCCGGCACGCGGATCGTGCAGATGGGCTACGGCGCGGCCGGCGGCGAGGGCATGGCCGGCACCGTCGACGACGTGGTCGATCGCGCCCAGGCCGAGATCTACGAGGTCACCGAGCGGCGCACCAGCGAGGACTACGTCCGCATCGAGGATCTGCTCGAGGGCACCCTGGACGAGATGGACAAGATGACCTCCAACGGCGGCGTCGGGGCCGGCATCCGCACCGGGTTCGAGCACTTGGACGAGATCACCCACGGCCTGCACCCGGGACAGATGATCGTGGTGGCGGGCCGTCCAGGGTCGGGCAAGTCGACGTTGGCGATGGACTTCGCCCGGTCGGCGGCGATCAAGCAGCACGCCTCCACGGTGATCTTCTCGCTCGAGATGTCGAAGCAGGACATCATGATGCGGCTGTTCTCGGCGGAGGCCCGGGTGAAGCTCAACGACATCCGATCCGGCCGGATGACCGACGACGACTGGCGCAAGATCGCGCTGCGTTCCTCTGAGCTGGCCGAGGCGCCGCTGTTCATCGATGATTCGCCCAACCTCACCATGATGGAGATCCGCGCGAAGTCACGCCGGCTCAAGCAGCGCCACGACCTGAAGCTGATCGTCATCGACTACATGCAGCTGATGACGTCCGGCAAGCGGGTGGAGTCCCGGCAGCAAGAGGTGTCCGAGTTCTCCCGGGCGATGAAGCTGATCGCCAAGGAGCTCGAAGTTCCCGTGGTGGCGCTTTCTCAGCTGAACCGTGGACCCGAGCAGCGGACGGACAAGAAGCCGATGCTGTCCGACCTTCGCGAGTCCGGCTCCATCGAGCAGGACGCCGACGTGGTGCTGCTCGTGCACCGTGAGGACATGTACGAGCGCGAGTCACCCAGGGCCGGTGAGGCGGACATCATCATCGCCAAGCACCGCAACGGGCCTACCGGCCAGGCGACGGTTGCCTTCCAGGGTCACCTGTCGCGGTTCGTCGACATGCCTTCGTAGGGTTCCCGATGACACCGGACTTTTTCCTTGACGTCGATTCGTGATCCTAGGAAGCGCCAATGGAGTCGATGCGACCCCGCAGTCCCAAGCGAAGACATGCTGTAAGTCAGCCTCGGAATGAAATAAAGACCGCGTAACGGCCAGGGCAACCGAATACTGCGTCGATCGCGACACTGCCGGCGATGAGCGTCATCTGGCGCTGCCCGAGTGCGCAACCTGGTCGACCGCGAGGCGAACTGTGACGATCGTTCGGTCACCGATACCGACTGAAGTCGTCTCGCCGCTGCCCGGGTGTACGAGCGTGGCACTGGGGAGGCGAAGGCGTTCGCAGTAGGTGACCATCTGATAGATGTCGTCCGCCGACGGGGTAGCTGACGCGGCTTTGTACTTGGCGTCGAACAGGACAGACGGCTGCTCGTCGCTGTCCAACACCACCACGTCCGCCGCGGCCGCCGGCGTGCTTCGACCGTTCAGCAGCGGAAACGAATATTGCGGTTTCACGACCGCACCTGGATAGCTCTGCCGAACCCAGGCCAGCACGAAGTCCTGCCAGACATCGGTCATCGCGAAGAGCACCGACGCGCCCGATAGCGTTGCACCGGCTGGCGAAAGCGTGTTTCCGCGGAGAACAAGTGCACACAAGCGAAGTGCGGCGTCGTATCGGGCTTGGCGATGCTCACCGATCATGCGGTCGATCGCGCTCGGACTCATGGGGGGTGTCGAGACGGTGGACAACGCTGCCGCGACGCGGCGCAAACGGACGCGTGCCGCCGGTTGCAGCGGTAGCCGAAGCAGCAGCGAGGTCGCAGCAGCAATAGCTTGGTTCCGCGGGATATCGACGGTCAGCCTATGGGCGACGGTGACGAGCTTGTCGGGCCGAGCGCCGTGCCGGCTCAGGTGGTCGCGGACATCGATCGAACCGGGCAACGGCGGAGATCGGAACCGTCGCTGCTCATACGCCTTTGCCAAACCGCGTGCGATGATGCCCTCCGCCTCGGTTGCGAGGGCGAAGGCGAGGACATCGACGATGCCCCAACCCTCTTGTGACGGCGTCGAAGCATCGTCGAGTCGGGCCGGTAGATGACCCGCGACTCGCAGGACATGCAGAAGGTCATCGGATGGCACGATCAGTCCACTACCGATGTCGAGGACTCGGCCAGATTGGAGCGCGAATCGTCCCACGTACGCTCCGGGCACCACGTCATACGTGGCGTTCTCGTCGGTCGGGAGCAGCGCCTCGATCACCTTGGCGTTGCCGTCCTTATAGCCGCGCTTGACCAAGCCGAGCAACTCACGGCGCTCGCCGGACGTGAGGGTCAGCCGGTGCGACGTCCACCCGATCATCCGCTCCATTGGGCTATGCCTGTTCGACGATGAGTTGCTCGATCTCGATACCGAGTTGGCTAACGCGCTCTGGATTCTCGAACCAAAACTCCTCCAGGTAGGGCCGAATCTCGTACTTCCAGACCCGGCCGAGTTCCTGAGCGCTCGGATCCTCGACCATCCAATAGGAGTGTCCCGGCGCGAAGGCAGACCCGACACCGACTGCTTCCTGGACGTGGTCGAAGAAGCTCAACGCAGGGCCGGCGGCCTCGGCTCCGAATCTTGCAGTGAGATGTAGCTGCAAAACGACGCGGTTGGGTCGCAGCTCGATGGCGTGGAACCGGCGGCGCATCGCGAAGTCCACCAGCGCCAGGCTTCGGTCGGCAGTGTTCATCGTGGCGAGCACGATCAGGTTTTCCGGAATGCTGAATCTGTCCTGGCTGTAGGGCAACTCGACACTTACCTTCTCCCGGTACTCCAACAACAGCATCAGCTCGCCCAGGACCGAGCCCAGGTCCGCGCGATTCAGTTCATCGATGACCAGGACGTATGTGTGATCACGGTCGGCCCAAGCCGCCCTACACAGCTCCCGGAACAGGCCCGGTCGCACCACATAGGAGAGCTGAGCGCCACTCTCCTTCCCCAACTCCGGGCGCAGACCCTCAACAAAGTCCTCGTAGGAGTAAGACGGATGAAATTGCACCGTTCGGACCCGCTCCGCGCTGCCAGCCAGGTGATCGGCGAGGAGGCCCGCGACATGGGTCTTTCCGGTGCCGGGCGGTCCGTAGAAGACTGCCTGCCGCTTTGGTCCGCGTAGCAGGCTCACCCACTCCTCGACCTCCTCGACCGGCAGCGAGCAGGCGGCAGCCAGAGCCTCGACGGATACATCCGCCACGACGGCTGTCTCAGCAGGGGGCCGTGGTGACGACGGCGGCGGTAGTGGAGGACGCGCGAGGATCGCGTCGACCTCCTGTGGGGCAAGCCCGTACTTCTCACGGAAGCGCCGGACCTGTTCGCAGAACTGCAGATACGATTCCTGGCCGCCACTCTTTGACGGACTGATGTCACCAGTCAACTGCCGCAAGCCGTTGATCGTGGCCGTGATCCACACGGCGTAGCGATCCGGGTCACGCAGATACATGAGCACCGACGGCAGCGAGGAGCCTGCGCCAGGAAACAACGTCCTGTTGCGCAGCGTCTCGTCGAGCGCCCGGAGTGCGGCCTCATCATCGCCAGTCCAGAGCAACTCGACCCGCTGGTTGAACGTCTCCAAGTCTTCGGTGACTTTCGCAAGAGAGGCACCCACAAATGCCGGCGCGAAGCGGTCGTGCCGGACCACGGTTGCCTTCTTGTGCTCATTCAGCAACTCACCAAACCGGATAGCCTGCTCGCGCGACATCCGCCCCGCTGCCTCATTCAAAAGTGCACGGGCCTCTGCTTCGGGTGCGATCCGCCCGGGGGACTGTGCAGTAAACGGTGTTTCTGGCCCGACGCGCCGGTTGTGATGCCGGCGGGAGAGGTGCCGTGATGACGGCGACACTGGATGATGTGGCGAAGAAGAAGGCAGCGGAGCAGTCGGCTGAGC